>CAMLNK010000531.1 GCA_946481035.1 uncultured Dyadobacter sp.
GAGCAATTCGCAGTGTTAAAGGCCAATTTCAAGACGGCCCAAAAGGAAAAGGATATTAAGCTGCTGCAAAAGGAGGCGCTGCTTCGAAAGCGGCAGTTGGAATTAAAATCAAGAACCGAGAAATTTACTTATGCGGGCATTATTGCCCTTTTTTGCCTTCTGGTTCATTTGTACAACGGCTATCGCAGCAAACAGAAAAAGAACCTGCAACTCGAAGAACAGCAGAGAACAATTAATATCAAGAACTCCTCGCTTCTGAGGCTGGTCGACGAAAAAGAGTGGTTGTTAAAGGAGGTCCATCATCGCGTGAAGAACAACTTACAGATCGTGATCAGCCTACTAAACTCGCAATCGGCGCATTTGAAAGAAGAAGTGGCGATTAATGCCATTGTAGAAAGCAAGCACCGGATTCAGGCGATATCAATGCTGCATCAAAGGATTTATCAATCCGAAAATATGGTGTGGATTGCGATGAGCAGCTACATTCATGAACTGGTGTATTACCTGAACAACAGTTTCAATTTGGGAAAACGCATCCTGTTTTATGTAAATGTGGAGAATATCGAGCTGGATTTGTCACAGGCGGTACCCGTGGGTCTGATATTGAATGAGGCTGTCACGAATTCACTTAAATATGCATTTCCGGCCGGGCGTGAGGGCAAAATCGAGGTTGAGTTCAAAGAAACCGGCCAACACGAGCTGTTACTCACGATTGCAGACGACGGCGTTGGTCTTCCCAGCCAGATTAATATCGACCAAGTGAATACGTTCGGACTCAAACTGATCAGGGGCCTTAGTGAAGATCTGGACGGCACATTTAAACTGTTAGGCTCGGGCGGGACAAAACTGTCGATTGCTTTTCGGCATAGACTAGTCACCACATCGCTACCGGATGAGGAAAATATGCCGGCACACGTAAAAATGGGCTAACATGGGTCACCCGCCCACAAACCGCCAGCTAATGCCGAGTTTCTTCATTTTGGAAACCAATGTAGGCGCGGGCATATTGAGTATTTCCGCCGCGCCGCCCTTGCCGGAGACCTTCCCATTGCTTTTCGCCAATGCCGATAGAATCATGTGCTTTTGGTTATCGGGTTTCATTGTGTCGGGAAAGTCAATATCGAAGCCCGATTCCACTTCCGGGAGGTCAACGGTTGCTATCACGTTGGACGCGGTTAAAATGATCTGCCTTTCGATGACATTTTCGAGCTCGCGGATATTACCGGGCCAGGAATATTTTTGCAGTTTCGGCAATGCGCCCGCTTCGATTTTTTTAGGCAGACTTTGGGATAACCTGGCGTGTTTTTTTAAGAAATAATCAACCAGTTCAGGAATATCCTCCGTGCGTTCGCGCAGGGGCGGGAGCGTGATCGAGAATACATTGATCCTGTAATACAAGTCGATGCGGAATTTCCCCGCACCTACTTCTTTGTACAGGTTCCGGTTTGTTGCCGTGATAATGCGGATGTCCAGTTTAATGGTGCTTCGTCCGCCAATGCGTTCCAATTCTTTCTCCTGGATCACGCGCAGCAGCTTGGTTTGGGTTTCAAGCGGCATTTCCCCGATTTCATCCAGGAAGATTGTACCGCCCTGGGCTTGTTCAAACTTGCCGATCCGCCTGTCGGATGCGCCGGAAAACGCCCCTTTTTCATGCCCGAAAAGTTCGGATTCAATCAACCCCGGCGGGATGGCGGCACAATTGACTTTAACAAGCGGCTTATGTTTGCGCCTGGAAATCTGGTGAATGGCCTTTGCCACGCCTTCTTTGCCTACGCCGGTCTCTCCCAGTATCAATACCGTGGTGTCCAGCGGCGCAACCTGGCTTACGAGTTCGAGGGCTTGCAATAATTTGGCACTCGACCCGATAATGTCATTAAACTCCTTCGGCTTTCGTTCCCCGGGCCCATTATGCGGGGTGGCTTCGCCCTCGTGCACTTGCAAGCGTGCATGTTCAGTCGCGTACTGGTACCGGTAAATAGCGATATCCAGCGCCACGAGTATATCCTGCTTTTTGAAAGGTTTAACCAAAAAACCATCCGGCCTGGTCGTTTTAGCCGCATCCAGCGTCGCCGGGTCGGAATTGGCGGAAATGTAAATGAACGGGATCTTTGCCTGGGAGAGTACCGGCGCCAGATCGATGCCCGTTTTCGGTCCTTTGAGAAATATGTCCAGCAATACAATGTCCGGCCTGACGGTCGCCAGCAGGTCCAAGGCCGTATCAACGGATTTGGCGATACCGCACACGGAATGCCCGGCACTTTCCAGGATCAATTTGAGGTCGTTCGCTTCAATGAACTGGTCTTCAACAATAAAAACTTTCAAACCCATGTAACCGCTTTTTCTGGGGAGATGTTTGACTAAAAATACACAATTGACGCCATTTTCTTTTTTAAATTGGGACATTATCAGGCACAAAGAAATGGCAATCATTGAACAACAACCGGAAATCATCGGCTCGACGAATGCAATGGTGCAGCTCCGGAACCTTGTGTCGCAGGTGGCCCAAACACAAAGCACGGTGCTTCTGCTGGGGGAAACGGGCACGGGAAAAGATCTTGTAGCAAAAGTTGTTCATCAAAATTCGCTGAGGAAGAATGAATTGATGGTTACCGTAAACTGTGCGGCCCTGCCGCCCGACTTGATCGAAAGTGAACTGTTCGGGCATGAAAAGGGAAGCTTTACGGGCGCGACTGAATGCCGGACCGGCAAATGGGAGCTTGCCGAAAACGGGACACTGTTTTTGGATGAAATCGGGGAATTGCCGCTGTCGCTGCAAGCCAAGTTGCTCCGGGCTTTGCAGGAAAAGGAGATCGAAAGAATAGGGGGTAATGCGGTCATTAAAACCAATGTGCGCGTAATCGCCGCCACAAACAAGGACCTTGCCGAGGAAGTGCGGCAAGGAAGGTTCAGAAGCGACCTGTTTTTCCGGTTGAATGTATTTCCGATTACCATTCCGCCGCTCAGGGAACGAAAGCGGGACATCCGTGCGCTCGCGACCCACTTTTTGAAAAAACACGCCTTGCGAAGCGGGCGTAAGCCCTTACGTATATCAGGGAAAGTGATCAAAATCATGATGGCGCACAGCTGGCATGGTAACGTGAGGGAACTCGAAAATCTGATCGAACGAAGTGTTTTACTAACGCCCGGCCCGGTGATCGACCAGATTTTTCTGTCGGTAGAAGACCAGATCCTGGACTCGATTATGGTTGGTAACAGGGTCAAAACCATCGATGAGGTGGTGCGCGAGCATATATTGCAGGTGTTGAAATTGTGCGAAGGAAAAGTGGCCGGACCCGGCGGGGCCGCGCAAATGCTGCAAATGCCGCCTACAACCCTGCATTCTGCCATTAAAAGGCTTGGCATCCGGAAAATGTATGTCGAATGATGTGAATCTAATGTACTCGCGAAGCCATTTTGTGTGATCGTACGCACACTTTTTAAGTGATTTACCTCCTTGGGCAGCCGTCGGCTTCTGCGGTAAATTTGGTATTCTTCACATATTCCCATCCACTTTTGTATGACTAATCTTACGAACTGGGATGCGACAGCGAAAGAGAAGGCGCGGAAAGGATTCCGGATCCATTTGCTGGCCTTTGTGCTCGTCACACCCGCAATCTGGCTTGTATGGTATTTTACAGGCACGGCGTATCCATGGCCATTATGGTCGACCCCGGCGTGGGCCGTCGGGTTATTGTTCCATTACCTGGGCGTGTTCGTTTTCACCAGGCGGACTAGTTAATGCCGACACGCTTCATGACCGAAAAAAGCCCGGCCTGTCAACCAGGCCGGGCTTTACTTACTTTGATCCCACTAGCGTTTGGTAATGTCGGATCCTTTGGTTAGCCAGCTTTCCACGGCTCTTGAAAAATCCGCCACATCGATCGGATGCCGGCTGGTAATAATGTTGCCGTCCGTCATCACCGGCACATCGCTGACGATCCCCCCGGCGTTGGTAAGGTCGGTTTGGATGTTCCAGTAGCCGGTCAGTTTCCGTCCCTTTAAAATATCAGCGGATGCAAGCACTACCGGCGCGTGGCAGATCGCTGCGATCAGTTTTCCGGCTTTGTTGAATTCCTGGATATAACGGAGCACGTCCTTGTCGTATCGAAGGTTATCCGGGTTCCAGGCGCCGCCCGGTATAAATATTGCGTCGTATTCGTCCACCTTGATCTGGTCGGCGGTCCGGTCGACTTTTACCCAACCTACCGGGTTCAGATATTGAATGGCCATAATGTGGTTTTTCGCCATTTCAGGCGTGCTGAGGCCATATCGGGCCGGGGCCGGATTGAACTTCGGGGCGACGATATCCACCTGCGCGCCCAACTCCCGGAAATACCAAACCGGGCCAAGCAGCTCTATTTCTTCGA
>CAMLNK010000532.1 GCA_946481035.1 uncultured Dyadobacter sp.
AACCCCAACGAGGAAACGCTGCTCGACAAAGACAAGAACCTGACGGCCAAGAACATTGAAAGGATCAGCCAATTGCCGGTTTCCGATACCACACGGTTCATTCTGATGGGCGACTCCCAGCGGTGGTATGACGAATGCGAGGAGTTTGTACAAAGCGCAAACCAGCAGCAGGGCATTTCCTTCGTGCTGCACGCGGGCGACATTTCCGACTTCGGCCTTACCCAGGAGTTTAAATGGGTGAACGAGATCATGACCCGGCTGAAATATCCCTACGTGACGGTGATCGGCAACCACGATATTGTGGCCAACGGCTCGGCAACCTACCGCAAAATGTTCGGTCCGCTGAATTATTCTTTCGGCTTCGGCCGCGACAGATTCATCTTTATCAATACCAATTCGCGCGAGTACGCATTCGACGGCTCGGTACCTGACATTGCGTGGCTGAAAGCGCAGCTCGCGGACAATCCCACACATAAGAATACGATCGTTGTCGGGCATGTACCGCCTTTCGACGCGGATTTTGACAAAAACCTCGAAAAGCCTTACACCTCAGCACTCGCCGGCGACCCGACGGTGAAATTCACACTCTATGGCCATCAGCACAGGTTCTACGAAGGCCAGTTCTACGACGACGGGGTTAACTACCACCTTACTACCTCGATGGGCGCGCGCGGCTACATGGTGATCTCGACCTGGAAAGGTGGCTACAATGTTAAAAGGGTCGAATTCTGAAAGCCATGAAAAAGTATCTGTTAGCTATATTCCTATTGACAAGCCTCCATTCGCTGGCACAGGAAGTAGGCCTTGGTCACCACCGCAGCTGGTTTCTGCCCGATCACCTGAAATTGCAGTTTGCCGGTAACATCGGCTTTATTTCGGGCGGGCCAGGCTATGTTTCGCGTAATCAGACGCTCGAAACCGACCTGCTCTTTGGCTTTTTACCCCAAAAATATGGTGGTGATGCCTTGGTAACGACCACCCTCAAAACTACTTATTCGCCATGGCGCATCAGCCTGCGGGACAACTATTACATCAGGCCATTTTCAATAGGGGCCTATATGAGCTACACCTTCGGACCACAATTTGATACCAAGTGGCCTTCCTACTACCCGACAGGTTACTATTGGTGGGCCACAGCGCTCCGGCCGGGTGCGTATATCGGCGGCAAAGCCGGGCGAAACGTGGTGATGAATAACCGACGAAGGTCGCTGGAACTATATTACGAGCTTGGCACCTACGACCTGCTCATTGTCAGCTATATACAAAACAAAAGTTTTCTGAAACTGCACGACATCGTGAGCCTTTCGCTGGGTGTAAAATTCGGTTTCGATTAAATGCGCTCGGTTTTCGAGGAAATATCGCGAATGATTTCGTCCAGGGCGTAGGCCGAAGTAAGGACGTGGTCGAGCAGCTCGTTCTTCTCGGTATCCGAATGCTGATAATTGCGGATCAGGTCTATCAGGCCCATCAGCCTCGCGAGTGGCGCGCGTATCACGTGCGACTGCATCCAGGCGATTTCCTGCAATTTGTGGTTCCGCTCCTCGATCTCGCTGATGTAGCGCAGGCGGTCGGTCACGTCGTGGCCGATCGCAATCCAGTGCGTGTGCACGCCGCGCGCATCCGCTACGGGCAGCAGCGCGAGGTTAATGAAAAACTCTTCTCCGTCTCGCGCATAACGAAGCGTTACCCCTTTCAGTGGTTCCAGGTTATCAATAGCATCTTGCAGCCTGTCGAAATCATTCCTCGCCGGACTGAAACCCCGGAGCAATGCCGGGCTTTTGCCAACTACTTCTTCGGGCGAATAGCCGGTAACCCGTGTGAATGCGGCATTTACGTACAGGATTTTGAGCCCCGAAATGTCGTGTCGGTCAGATTCGGCAATGAGCACCGCGTCGTTGGTGTTGGTAATTACCGACACGAGCAGTTTAAGTTCATGCTGCTCCTGGCGCGCCTTGGTAACATCCCGCAAAACACCGATCATGCGAACAGCTTTTCCCGACAGATTGCGCCGGATGTAGCCGATCTCCTCCACATAAGCATACTGGCTGTCGGATTTCATAAAGCGGTAGTCCGCACTCCATTTGTGCTGCTGCGGGTCGGCCAGCTGCGCTTCCAGGCTTTTCCTGACAGGCTCGCGGTCAGCCGGGTGCACGCGGTCAGCCCAGCGTGAGACAGGATAATGGCCGCGGTCGGGTTCGTTACCGAAAAGCCTGAAAAAACCATCCCCCCATTCAATGTGATCGCGGAGGAGGTCCCAGTCGAAGATGGCGTCGTTGGTGGCCATATTCACATATTCATAGCGCTCATTGACGTCCTGCACCAGCTCGGAATTCAGCCTGTTTTCAAGAATCACCTTCAAAATCGACGCAACGCGCTCGATGACTTTCAGTTCATCCTCTCCCGGCACCGAAATACGATCGTAATATATCGCGAAGGTCGCCATCACTTCGTCGTCGAGAATGATCGGATGTGACCAGCATGCGAGCAGGTGATGCGGTAATGCCAGGTGCCGGTAGGTTTCCCAGCGCGGATCGGTTGCGATATCGCTCACGATCACCTGCTGTTTCAGAAAAGCCGCTGTACCGCACGAGCCCGCATTCTCGCCGATTACCCGGCCATTAATGGCCTCGACGTATTCAAGCGGCAGTGACGGCGATGCCAGGCTATGCATTTTTTTATTCCTGACACTCAATAACGAACATTTGGAATGCGGAAACATCGCTTCCACACCTCTCACATAAATATCGAGTACGTCCGCCAGTGGGGTACCTTTTACCGAATTCATTTCGAGCACGATCTTTTCAAGGTGTTCGAGGTTTTCGAGCCGTTTGGCCTCCGTAATGTCGACCATCAGCCCCCTCAGCGCAACCGCTTTCCCGCCTTCCCTGATCACCGACACCACATCCTTGATCCACACAAGGGTCCCGTCGGCCCGTCGCATGCGGTAGTCGAAGGTATGGTTCCGCAACTCCCTCGTTTCGCGGTGACAATATCCGACAGCCTGCTCGCGGTCGTCGGGGTGAATGTGCTTTTGCCAGAATGCCGGGTCAGCGAGCCATTCTTCGGGTGTATAACCTAATATATTTACAACCTGGTCGCTGATAAAGTTAAATTCGAAACTTTCGGCGTCGGCCTCCCACACGATCCCGTCGACCGTCTGCACGAGCGATTCGAACTGCCGGTGCGACTGAACGAGCTCCTGCTCGACCATCTTGCGTTCGTGGATGTCGTGAATGACCCCGTAAATACGCGTGCAAATGCCCTCCACAATTTCCGACTTGCCCGTCACACGGACCCATTTCTCCCGGCCGTTCCAGGTAACGATGATCAATTCGAGATCCAGGAGCTTGCCGGAGACAATCGTGTCCTGCACCGCCTGCATAAAAGCGTCGCGGTGCTCGCCGGGGCGATAAAAGTCCACCGCTGTATGAAAACCCGGCTCGTAATCGGCCGGTACCCCGTGAATTTCCTTCACTACATCCGACCATTTGATAACTTCATGGATCAGATCGGCCTCCCAACTGCCTATGCGGGCAATGCGGAGCGTATCTGCCAAAAATGTATCCGATGTAAACGGGCTGTGCGTCTGCCTGGCGATTGTCACCTCAGTCACATCAGTGATCGTACGGAGGATACACACTATTTCATCGGCATCGTTTCGGACGGGCGTATTCGTGGCGATCAGGTACTTGACATCCTGCTTACCCTGGCCGTCGGGAGGCAGAATGTACTTTGTGGCCGGATACTGATTGGGCAAACCATCCGCCACCAGTTTTTCGAGCAGGTTGTTCCAGGGTGGTAAGCGGTTATAAGGGTTATTGGGAAATGCCTCATAAAACCCCTTACCGACCAGCTCATTGCGATCCATCCGGACGACTTCCAGGTAGGCATCGTTCACATCGGCAATCGTAAACCTGGGCACGTCGGCTAACACCACCATACTTGGCGCGGGGAGAAATCGGAATACTTGATTCAGATGATGGTTGATCATATCCATTTTGGCGGCCCAATGGCCTGATGCACAGTTCCCCTAACGATTGCTATTAAACGTCGGTATAAAATCCCGCTCTTTCAAATCTTTTTGTTCGTACAATTTAAAGATATTTTCGACTAAAAGAGGCAATTAAATCACTATATTGGGATTGAAGCCTTAAAAATCGTTATGAAAACCATTCTACCTATCGCCGCCCTGTCGTTGCTGACAGGCATTGTCGCTTTCGATCGTTCATCGCCCAGGACGGTGCCTTACCCGGCCGTCTCGGGGGAAATTGCGGTGTGCGGGCCGTCCTACCAGAACCCGCAGGCACCGCTGCTCAACGGCAAATATGTGGTGGCGCTTCCCGGCTGGGGTGAT
>CAMLNK010000533.1 GCA_946481035.1 uncultured Dyadobacter sp.
TTTTCTCCATAGTTCTCCCTGTGGCCCGGTGGTCGGGTTTAGTGTATAGTTGGAAATGACCTGGAAATCCATAATGTCGCTCGGGCCGCCGCCGCCCGCATAGTGGTCGTCGGAAGCCGCATTCATGGCAGCAATGGTGGAAACGTAGCCGTTACCCTGCCAGCCTACCACATCGTAAGCCGCCACAAGACCATTGAACGCCTCTTCCTGGTTGCGGTAATAGTTTGCTTCAAGGTTCAGCCCTTTGGGTTTCACTTCCAGAAAGCTTTCGGAGCAGGACATGAGCTGCAAACCGGCGGTAAATGCCAGGGCAGTCACGAATTTGTTATATCTCAATTTCATCTTATTCGTATTAATCAATTAAAAACCAATGTTCAAACCTACCATGAAGCTGCGCGCCTGCGGGTAAATGCCCTTGTCGATGCTCAGCACGCTTCCGCCGATCTCGGGATCATAACCGGTGTATTTGGTGAGGGTAAACAGGTTCTGGCTCATTACATACACACGTGCCTTTTTCATGGCCACTTTGCTGATGATCGCAGTCGGCAGCGAGTAGCCGATTTGGAGCGTTTTCAGGCGGAAGAAATCGCCCTTTTCCAGGTAGAAGCTCGAAGGGTTCTGGAAGTTCTTGTTCGGGTCGCCGTTCACGATGCGCGGGAAGGTAGTGGAAGTACCCGGGCCGGTCCAGCGGTCGAGGGCGTCGGTTTGCCAGTTGGCATTGGCGATATCGAGGCGGCGGAGGCCCTGGAAAATCTGGTTACCTGCTACGCCCTGGCCGAACACCACGATGTCGAAGCCTTTGTAGGCTGCATTCAAAGTCAAGCCATAATTCCATTTCGGGGTAGGGTTACCGATGAACGTACGGTCAGTTTCGGTAATCACGCCGTCGCCGTTCAGGTCAGCCCATTTGAAATCGCCCGGTTTTGCATTCGGCTGGATTTTCTTTCCTTCCGCGGAGACGTGTGCATCCACTTCTTCCTGCGTTTGGAAAATGCCCTGGTTTACATAGCCGAAGAACGAACCGATCGGCTGGCCCACCTGGGTGCGCGTAATCGGGGGCGCTCCCTGGAAGCTTGCGCCGCCCGACAGATACTGCACACCATTACCTAGGTTTGTTACTTCATTCTTGATATAAGAAACGTTTCCGTTGACTGAGAAATCAACCTCCCCAAGACGCTTGCGGAAGCCCAGTTCCAGTTCCACGCCGGTGTTTTCCATGTCGGCAATGTTGGCCGCAGGGTTGGAAATAGCACCTACATAGCCCGGAATGCGTGGGTTTTGCAAAATATCCTTGGTCGCTTTTTTGAACCATTCTAAAGTCACATTCACATTATTGAAAATCGTCGCGTCGAAACCGATGTTGGTCTGGCTGGTCTGTTCCCATTTCAAATCCGGGTTGGCCGGTGCGTTGGGGCTGTACCCGATGATATAGCTGCCCGAGGTACCAATGGTGTAGTTACGGCCGCTGCCGATGGTCGAAAGGTAGGCGAAGTCGCCGATGCCGTCGTTGCCCACCACACCGTAACCTCCGCGGAATTTGAGGAAGTTAACCGCATTGTTGGTCGGGAAGAAAGCTTCACGCGACAATACCCAACCCAGTGAGAACGACGGAAACACACCATATTTGTGATTAGAACCGAAGCGCGAAGAACCGTCGCGGCGTACGAGCGCCTGCACAAGGTATTTCTCGTCAAAATCATAGTTCAAACGGGCAAAAAGCGAACTTACGGTGTGTTTTGCGCCTTCGGAACCGTCGGAGTTACGCTGGTCGGCGGGTACTTTGAAGTTCAGGGAAGCGTCGTCGAAGTTGCTTGCCGGTACGTTAAAGAAGGTCACGCTGGTCATCCGGGTGTTGTTGTCCAGGTAAGCACCTTGTCCGAGCAGCACATTCACATTGTGCAGGCCTACCGCGCGGGTGTAGGAAATGGTGTTCTCCAAATTGTAGTCGAACCGGCGGTTATTGGTGCGGTTGAAGCTGGTTTGTGAAACAACCGAAGCGGCGTTCAGCCACGAAATAGGCGTGAAGCTCTCATTACCCCAGAAAGCCAGTTTGCTTCCGATAGTCGATTTGAGTTGCAGCCCTTTAATTGGCTCAGCCATCAGGTAGGCATTGCCTACGATGTTGTCCGACCAGCTGTAATTGCCCAAACGGTTTTGGATATACGCAAGCGGGTTGCTCATTTCCTGGCCTACTGCCTGCGAGATGCCGTAAGGGTTGCCGTTGGCGTCGCGACGGATGCCTTTGTTGGTGTAAGGCGCCGCGCTGGCCACCGCAGGATCAGTGATCACCGCCGGGGTAATGGGATCAAGGTTAATGGCTGAGCTCAACGGACCGCCGAACTCGCTGTTGGTATTACCCAGTCCCACCGATTTGTCGTGCGCATAACCCAGGTTCTGGCCGAATGTAAGCCATTTCGCCAGCTTATGCTCAGAATTCAAGCGGATGCTCGTCCGTTTGTATTTCGAAATATCGGTCGCAACAATGCCTTCCTGGTTGAGATAACCCAATGAAAGATAGAAAGTTGACTTGTCGGATCCGCCGCTGATGCTCAGCTCGTGGTTCTGGCGCTTGGCGCTGTTGTTGAAGATCAGCGATTGCCAGTCGGTACCCTTGCCGAACGCCGCCGGATTGGCGTAGGGAGCCGTTTGGCTTGCATTTACTGCCGCCTCGTTACGGATCGTCGCATATTGGGTTGCATCGAGCAGATCGAGTTTCCGGGCCGGTGCCTGCACGCCGATGTAGCCGTTGTAATTCACGCGGATGCCGCCAGCTTTTCCTTTTTTAGTGGTAACCAAAATTACCCCCGCCGCTGCCCGCGCACCGTAAATGGCCTGGGAAGCTGCGTCTTTCAATACTTCAATCGACTCAATATCAGATTGATTCAGATAGCCGATACCGCCATTGTCGACAACCACGCCGTCCACTACATACAAGGGATCGTTGTTGTTCAGCGTCGTAACACCGCGTACGCGTACGGTCGCGGCCGAGCCGGGTTGCCCGGAGTTCGAAGCGATTGTAAGGCCGGAAGTCCGGCCCTGCAACGCTTCTTCCAGTCGGTTAATCGGCATAGATTGTAAGTCGGAAGCTTTTACGCTTGAAATAGCACCGGTAACCACGCTTTTCTTCTGCGCGCCGTAACCTACTACCACGACTTCGTTAAGATTATCGATAGATTCTTCGAGTTCGAAATTGATTTCGGACTGGTTACCGACGGGAAGCTTTTGCGTGATCATCCCGATGAAACTAGCTACAAGGACGGAGTTGGGCTGCACCTCGATCGAGTAATTACCGGTTGCATCGGTGATCGTCGCGTAATTGGTGCCTTCTACTACCACGGTAGCGCCTACCAGCTCTTCGCCCTTTGTTTTGACCGATACCTTGCCCTTCACGACGCGGGTTTGGGCTAAGGCGGTCTGTACCAGGCCATATAGCATCAGCACACTACATAATAGTACAATTTTTTTGCTCATAAATGTTAGTATTAAAAATTAGTAGAACCGGCAAATGATCTTTGCCCAATTAATTATTGAAAAAGTAATACTTGCGTATCGCTGACAAAGGTATAGGCACAATGAGGCTGGCGGGAAGCAAAGCATTACTACATTACTACCTCATATTGCACAAGTGCCACGTTTTCACGGAAAAATCACCCCTACATTACTACTACAATGAGGGGTAGGCTGGTTATTTATTAACAAAAAGTAGGAGGATTTTGACTTTTAGCCTGCGGTGACATCCATTTTTCCGATCACCTCTTCCAGGTCGATTCCTTCTCCCAAAACCGGCTTGAAAAGGTCGCCTTCCCGCTGAATGCGGTCGATAGCATTGTGGATTGTGAAGTCTTTCAGTTGAAGTCCCTTCTTCACCTCGTCCCAATGCAGCGGCATCGATACGGTCGCACCCGGCTTGGGCCGCACGGAGTACGGTGCTGCAAGCGTTGCTTTGGGGCGGTTTTGCAGGTAGTCGATGTAAAGCTTGCCCTTGCGGTTTTTGGTCAGGCGCTCCACGCTGGTAAAATCGGGGAGCTGTTGCTGAACCTGGCCTGCTACCCATTCGGCGAAAAGCTGACATTGATCGTAAGAGTACCTGGCACCGAGCGGAATGTAAATGTGCAGGCCGGTGGAGCCGGATGTTTTGCAATAGGAAGGCACATCCAGTGAATCCAGCAGACTTTTAATAGCCTGCGCGGTTTCAATCACCTGCTCGAATGTGTTACCGGTGTCCGGGTCGAGATCGAGCAGGCACCAGTCGGGGTTATCGGGCTTTTGGATGCGGCTGTTCCAGGGGTTCACGTCGATGGCGCCGAGGTTGGCCATGTAAAGTAGCGTGGCCTCGTCG
>CAMLNK010000534.1 GCA_946481035.1 uncultured Dyadobacter sp.
AGTATTGTACAAGCTGGTTATTCAGGCTGATCCAGTAAAGTAGCCGTGGCGCAGCGTCGAGATCGACCTGCAAGCCTTCAATATATTGATCTACACAATTCATGGCGCCGCACGACTTGATTTTATCGTCGAGTGTGTTTGTCGTGAAAATCAGGCGGCGGATCTTCTTGCCGCTGTCGAAGCCGTCCGGCCCGGCGATCAGGTAGGCCGATTTGATAGTCATATCGAAAGATTTGCTGCCGGTTTTGTAAACCAGCTTGCCTTTGCCTGCGTCCGAATGGGTGATGAATGACAACAAAAGCAGGGTGCAGCCTGTGAGCAGCAAATGCAGACAGGCAGCGCGAAAGTGGAAACGTGTTTTCATTGGAAGGGGTGTTTTAAGATTTGTAAAAGTTAGAAAAAAACGATGGCTTTTTTTGCAGTTTTCTTTGGGACCGAATACCGGATCGATAGCCATAATTGGAATATTCAGAGTAAATAGTTAAAAAAAAGTACTTAGGCGAGTAGTAAATTGAGGTGAAGTACCTGTAATCTGTATATCCATTTCCTAAATCAAAAAATCACGTACATGGAAAAAAAGAATACCGTTCAAGAGCAGCCTTCTTCCACGCGGAGGGATTTCATTAAAGCAGCCGCAGGTACCGCCGCAGGCCTGATGATCGTCCCACGCCACGTGTTGGGCAAAGGATATGTGGCACCCAGCGATAAAATTACCGTGGCAGCGGTAGGCGCGGGCGGAAAAGGAACTTCCGATATTGCCAGTTTCTTCAAAAGCGGTAAGGCCAACATCGGCTACCTGTGCGATGTGGACGACAGACGTGCAGCCACCTCCGTTAAAAACTTCCCACAAGCCAAGTATTACAAAGACTGGCGGGAGATGTTCGAAAAAGAATCCAAAAGCTTCGATGCCGTTTCTGTTTCGACGCCCGACCACACCCACGCCGTGGTAGCCATGGCGGCTATGCAACTGGGCAAGCACGTGTATGTGCAGAAGCCGATGACGCACGATATTTACGAGGCGCGGATGCTCACCGAAGCGGCAGAGAAATACAAGGTCGTGACGCAAATGGGTAACCAGGGATCGTCGGGCGACGGTGTTCGTCAGCTGCACGAGTGGCATGACGCGGGTATAATCGGTAACGTACACACGGTTTACATTTGGACTAACCGCCCGATTTGGCCGCAAGGCATTCCCTGGCCGACCGACAAGCCGGCTGTCCCTAAAGAGCTCGACTGGAATTTGTGGCTCGGTACGGCACCGTATAAAGATTATGTCGATAACCTCATTCCGGGAAGCTGGCGGGGATGGTGGGACTACGGTACCGGCGCTTTGGGCGACCTTGGCTGCCACCTGATGGAGGCGCCATTCCGTATCCTCGATCTGAAATATGCGTTGGATATGCAGGCGAGCGTAGGAAGTGTGTTTACCGCATTCGGTAAGCGCGGCATTTTCCCGGATAGCTGCCCGCCGTCGAGCCATGCCACGCTTACTTTCCCGAAAACGAAGAAAACCAAAGGAAACGTCACCATGCACTGGATGGACGGAGGTATCAAACCGGAACGTCCCGAAGAGCTCGGTCCAAACGAATTGTTCGGCGATGGTAACAGCGGTATCCTTTTTGTAGGTACCAAAGGCAAAATGATGGCCAGCGAATACGCGGCTAATCCACGCCTGTTGCCGCTTTCGCGCATGGAGGAAGTGAAGGTGAAACAGAAGTTCGCACGTGTGCCAGGCTCGGCCGACGGCCACTATGCGCAATGGGTGGAAGGATGTATCGCAGGGTATGGCAAAATGGAGCTTAGCTCGCCGTTCGAAAAAGCGGGTCCGCTGACGGAGGCGATCCTGATGGCGAACCTGGCGATCCGTGGCGCAGATATGCCGAAACCACGTGCTACCGGTAACGGTTTCGACTATCCGGGTTCAAACCTGAAAATGCTTTGGGATTACAAAAACATGAAGGTAACGAACTTCGACGAGGTCAACCAGTGGGTGAGACGCAACTATCGCGAAGGTTGGAGCCTGGGTGTTTAGGGTAATTGAAATTGACGGAAAAGCCCTTTTGCGAATGCAGAAGGGCTTTTCCTTTATATCCTGAAAAGCTTCTTAGCATTATCATAAAGGATTTTCCTTTCAATTTTCTTCGACGCGGCGAGTTTACCGATCTCGGCAATGGTTTGTGCACCCTGGCATTTTTCACCGGAGCCGATATGGTCGTCGCAGTCGCTGCCATAAAGGAGCTTGTCCTGATGGCGTGTGAGAAACTCGCGGGCATGGTCTTCGTCGCGGGTCATCGACAAAAGACCCGAGCCGGCCGACATGTCGCCGAACATATTCGGGTAGTCGCTCAGCAGCCGGTCGGTGAAGCCGCCGCGTGTTACTTTGGTTTTGGGATATAAGATGCGCTGATCGGTGTGATCTTTGTCGATATTGGCCCACCAGGTTTGGGCGTGACCGATAAAATTCACTTTCGGGTATTTTTCAAGCATTTTGGGAAAGCGCTCGAAATTGTAATTGAACATCTGGAACTGCCAATGCATCAGTACCGGCACGTTGTACTCTTCGGCCAGTTGGTAAATGCGCTCCATTTCCTTCGAATCACAGTCCACCCCGAATTTCAGCTCGCCGATCACACGGCCCCCCAGTTTGAGGTATTTTTCAATCTCCCGGACGGCGTCAGGCAAATCGGGTACTTCATTGGAGCCAAAGGTGAACTCGCCGGGGTATTTTTGTGCAATGCTGTAACAGGCTTCATTACCTGCGCATTGCGCTTGCAAGCCATTGGTTTTTCCCTGATGGGTGGACATCCCGAACGCGGGCGTACCCGAGGGTAGCAGGATCGTGTGCGTGATGCCCATCGCACGCTGGTGCGCCACGAGGACGTCGTCCGGCCGCGCGGCGTAATGCACGTGCTGGTGAATATCGATAATCGGTTCAGCCTGCGCTCCGATGACATTACCAAGCAGCATAGCGCCGGTACCGGCCAGGAACTCCCTTCTCGACAAGTTATTTGCGTAGCACATTGTTTGCTTTTTTACTTTGAAACTAATGAAGGCCGGTTATGCTCCGGTAGCCTGTTGAGGCACGGCTTGATGACCTGCATTGCATTGTCAGCCAGTACTTTCTTTTTGATTTCCAAAGGTAATGTCGAGAAAACCAGCCAACCGAGTTGTTGGCGCGGATCGCGCATCGGCAGGTCTGAGCCGTACAGAATGCGGTTTTCCCCGGCTCCGGCCACGAGGTATTCGATTACCCCAAGCGGAACGGGCGTGAGGGTGATCTCGGCGAATACATTCGGGTATTTTTTCATCGCGGCGATCGCCATATCGGCCATTTTGTAGCTCCCGCCGGCGTGCGCAATGATCCAACGGACGTCGGGATATTTCCGGGCGAGGGTCTCCACTTCCAGCAAATCGGAGCGGGAGTTGTGGATCAGACCGTAAAATTTGTTTTGATTACCATATTCCCACCAGACGTCGTACACCGGATCATGGTATTCGAAGCCATAAAACTGGTAGGGTTTCATGCCGATAAACCGCTTGTCGGCGTATACTTCGGCGATCATTTTACGCAACTCTTCCTGGCTGTAATGGCTAGGATCGAAGGTCGCCAGCCCCCAATAGCCTTTTGGCGCCATATCCAGCGCCTCTGCCGTGCAGGGATTGCCGGCGATCGCATTCTGGCTCACCACCCCGTTCCAGCTCATAATGCCGCCGCCCTGGTAGCCCAGCCGTTTTGCCATCGCGAATATGCCTTTCGGTCCCCCGTTTTCCATTCGGTAAGTCCATCCGCCGCCATCCAAACCCTCGTGCAGCATGTGCATATGCATGTCGATCACGGGCACCGGCAGGGGTGAGCCCGCGCGTACCGCCCGCATGAGGACGTCGTCGTGCGGATTCTGACGTAATGCGGGTTTCGAACTGACTTTCAATAAGCGCATCAGATTGCCGCCGGCTATTTTGGCACGGTCCGGTTCCGGAATGGCGGCATAGTCAATGTAAGTCCGGTGGGCGCCGGCCGACATGGTGGGGCTGTTTGAAGCAAAAATCAGCTGGTCTGCACAGCCGATGCGGTGCAGGTATTCCAGGCCTTCGTTGATCTGAAAATTATCAAAACTGATATGCAGGTTCTTGTATTGCTGCACCAGCGGGAGGACATACCGCTGCTCGTTCCAGACTGCGCCGGTAAGCAGGAGCGGTAAATAAGGGTGCCGGTTCAGAAATTCCTCCACATCCTCCCACGCTCCCAGCTCGCTGGCGGTAGTGATGGTAAGTATCTTGTTTTTGCTCAAATGCGCAAACAACGGCGTGCAATGCCGCGCTTTCC
>CAMLNK010000535.1 GCA_946481035.1 uncultured Dyadobacter sp.
AGTGCCGATGCGTCCCAATGTTATCTCAAATCCCCGGGAACCGCGACTTTTGGCGGCTGTACGATTGATACAGGAAAATAAACATCCCCGTCATGATCGACACGTCGGCCATGTTGAATATGCCGGTTTGAAATAACCCGAAATTAATGTGCATGAAATCGGTCACCGAGCCGTGTACGAGGCGGTCGTAGATGTTGCCGATGCCGCCGCCGATGGCAAAGCTCAATGCGAGGGCGTTTAGCCAGGTCAGGTTCTTTTTGGTAAGTAAATAAATGATCCCGAAAAGCAGGGCAATGAGCGGGATGACCGACAGTACAAAAATCTTCGCGGTATCCGGTAATGAGCTGCCTATGCTCAGGAATGCGCCCGTGTTTTCGACATAAGTAATGGTCACGTAATCCTTAATCACGTGGATCGTTTGGTAAAAACCCACATTCTCCCGGACTACACTTTTCGAGATCTGGTCGCAGCCGATATTGGCGATCAGCACCACCACAATGGCAATATTCCTGGCAAGACGGTTTGATTTAAGTTTCATTATTTGGAAAGCGCTTTAATCGGCGTCAGTTTTACATCTTTGAACTCAACCTCGGAGCCCTCCGACTGCAATGCGATTTGTCCTTTCGAAGCCGTCGCGTCGTAGCCGTAGTTGACGAGCACGCCATTGAGCCATACCTTAATCGAATTCTTAACACATTCGATTACCATCGAATTCCATTCGCCCAGCGGCTTTTCGGTACCGTCGGTGAGATTAGGGATGCGGCGGAGTTTGTCGCCGTTGACGCCCCATTTTTCCTTCGGACCGCGGCGCTTCTCCATATCGGGCACCGTGATATCTTCCTGAATGCACCAGAAATCGCCGGCGTTCTGGTTCATGAGTTGTATTTCAATGGATTTGGGAAACATCTCATACAAATCGCGTGGCTTTGAAACGAATACCAGCGCGCCGCAATTGCCCGGCTTGCCCGCGAAACGATATTGAAATGTAAAGCGGAAGTTCTCATGCTGCGCGTCGGTGATCAGGTGCCCGCCGGGCGTTCCCAGGCTCACAAGCAGGCCATTGCGCACGAGAAACGGGTTGACAGCCTTCGGATCTTTGTCCATTTCGGGCACATCGATATGCCAGCCTTTGAGGTCCTTGCCATTGAAAAGTGCTTTCGTTTGGCTGTATGCGTGTTGCGAGGTAATAGCGAGGGTCAGGGCAAAGGGAAGGAAGAGTTGCTTCATGGAAGTCGATATTATTTAAAGTTTTAATGGGATTTGAACCGGAAAAATTAAGCAATAATCGGGTTAGTAGCGGTATGGGCGCATCAAATGTTCGGTTATTGGGTTAAATTGGTGCGTTGTCACTTCAAAATCATTTAGTAAGTCCATGAAAAAACTGGCCGCATTGCTTGCCACGCCCATGTTATACTCGTACGGGTTCGCGCAGACTATCCGTTATGATGTATCCTTTCCGAATATCGTCCACCACGAAGCCCGCATTGCGCTAACAGTTTCCGATGCACCTCAAAAGGAGCTGCAATTCAGGATGTCGCGCTCGTCCCCGGGCAGGTATGCCACGCACGAGTACGGGAAGAACATTTATGATGTGGCAGCATTCGACAAAGCGGGGAAGCCGGTTGCGGTGCAGCGGGTGGATGGTGATGTGTATAAAATTGCGGGGATCAATGGTTTTGTGAGGGTTGAATACACTTTATATTCCAACCACGCCGATGGTACCTACGCCGGAATCGACGCCAGCAGCGTGCATTTGAATATGCCGGCGGCATTCATGTGGGTAAAGGAACTGGAAAAAGCGCCGATCACGGTCGCATTCAATTTGCCCAAACCGAATTCCTGGACGATCGCTACCCAGCTCAAAACAACCGGTGACGCGAACATATTTACCGCTCCCGATTTGCAGTACTTCATGGATTCTCCTACCAAAATCGGGAAACTGACTATCAAAGAATGGACGGTACCGAATGCGGATGGCAAGCCGTCGCAGTTCAGGCTTGCATTGGAAGCGAAAGGCAGCGACTCGCTGGCAACCGCATTTGCCGGTAAAATAAAGCGCATTACCGAAGAGGCACGCATGGTTTTCGGTGAGTTTCCGGTGTTCGACAACGGCAGTTATACTTTTCTTGCCAGCATTAATCCCTATGTAAAAGGCGATGGCATGGAACACCGCAACAGCACGATGATCACGCTGCCGGTTGCATTCGAGGGTTCCGACAACCTGCTTGGTGTATTCTCTCACGAGTTTTTCCACACCTGGAATGTCGAGCGGATTCGCCCGAAGACGCTCGAACCTTTCAATTTTGAAAAGAGCAATATGAGTTTCGAACTCTGGTTCGCCGAAGGTTTTACCCAATATTACGGTGATCTGTTGCTCGAAAGGGCCGGCTTCGATTCCCTGGAAGAGTATTGCAGGACTTTAACGTCTTTGGTTAACACAAAAGAAAATACGGCGGGGGCCAAACGCATTTCGCCCGTGCAGGCGAGCAGCAATGCGGTATTTGTAGATGCGGGTGTGGCGATTGATAAGACGAATTATCCTAATACGTATACTTCCTACTATCCCTACGGCGCGTCGGTGGCGCTCGCATTGGATCTGCAACTGAGAGCAAAAGAACTGAACCTCGATGATTTTATGAAAGCGGTTTGGGCTAAGCACGGAAAACCGGAGGTAGCCTATAATGTATCGGACCTGGAATCGGTTTTAGCAGCTTATACCAAAGACAAGGCATTTGCACAGCAGTTTTTTGCAAAATACATTACCGGCCACGAGTCGCTGGACTATGCGCCGCTGCTCGCCAAGGCTGGTTTGCTCTTGAAAAAACAGTTTGAAGGACAAGCCTGGATTGGCGATATCCGCTACAAAGAGGGCACCGGACTCACTATTACTTCCAATACGATCATTGGCAGCCCGCTCTACAAAGCTGGATTGGACATCGACGACGAAATTCTAAAAGTGGATGGAAAGCTGGTATCAAAAAATGATGAATTGATTTCAATACTCAAATCCCACAAACCCGGCGACCACCTTGCCGTGGAATACAAACACCGCGATGAGCAGAAAACAGCCATGCTGGAACTGATTGAAAACCCACGTTTGCAGGTCGTTACCTACGAAGAGGCGGGGCAAACAATCACGCCGGAAATGGAAAAGTTCAGAAAGGCCTGGCTGGGAAGTAAATGGAAGTAATGCAAGCGGTTGCCCGTCACGAGGCAACCGCTTTCTTTTTGCATCTAACGTGTGAGTAAAATCTTTTTCGTTTCGACCGAGTCCGGTTTCTTCACTTGCAGAATGTAGATACCGGCCGGTGCATTGTCGAGCCTGATGCGCTCGTCGTGTAAGCCCTGGCCTTTGACATTCCGGGTATGCCACACTTTGCCTTGAACGTCGGTCACTTGCACGATACCTGATTCGCCGGTATTCAAATGGAAAGTTGCTTTGAATTCACTGTGGGCAGGGTTGGGGTAGGCTTGCAATGCAGGCGCGTCTTGTTGCGCTAACTCCGGCACGGCCATCCTTGCATTGCTCTGGCTGTTTCCTACACAGATCCTATCCTGGCGTACGGCCGCGCCTGGTAGTCCCTGAATGCGGATCGTATTCTGTCCCTGGGCTAACGTCACCCAAAATGTTTCCTCCCGTGCAACGATATTCCAGCTGTTGGTGGGAGGAAGTTGCACCGCCGGGATGGCGATGTTTCCATTTACCGACACTACTACCTGGGCCTGTGCCTCTGCATAGTAGCGGAGCCTCACAGGGTACGAACCGGCGGCAAAGTCAGTGAGCTGGTAATCCACATAATAATCATAATTGTTTTGAGAGCCGCGCGTCTGCCCGTTTGAGGCGTTAGGATCGCTGGTACCGGCACCATTGCTGGCCGAATGCTCCGCTTCTACGCAGGCTGAGGTTACCCCGCTTCCGGGAGGCGGGCAGCTGGTCACCCAGTATGGAACACGAACGATTTTTTGTGCACAGCCATCTTTCCCGGCAGATACCGTAAGGTAGAAGGAGCCGACGAATGATGGTGCCGTAACGTCGATCGTCTGCGTGAACCGCGCAAAGCCGCCGTCGTCGTACCAGTTGTAGTAAACCGAGCCGCAATCCGGGCCGGTGCAATTGGCCGTCATCGTAAATTGGCTGCCACAGGTTGGATCATAGATTCTATTTCCTTTTTGTGGCGCAACGAGTTTTGCTAAAAGCTGTGATACTTCAGATGGCGTATAAAACTCGCCAGCTTTTTTCCCCGCCCCAGCTGCAAAATTCGCAATCAAGTACTCATAGGCATTTCCAATCACATCAAGATCGCCAATATTTGACTTCCT
>CAMLNK010000536.1 GCA_946481035.1 uncultured Dyadobacter sp.
GTGCGCAATGTCTTTCAGCTGCTTTTTAACCTTCGACTTTTTGGCCTCCCATTCACCGGACCCCAGCTTGCTCATAGCCGGCGGCGTACCTTCCTTACCGGTATATTTGGCGATTTTGTGCAGGTTATGCACACTCACGTACAGCAAATCGTTATCTCGGTAAATGAGCCGCACGGCTTCCTGCTCCTTACCATTCACATCTTTCCGCTCCATTCCGGCAAAACGGCCGATTCCGTAATCGACGTGCGTCACAAAGTCGCCTACCTGCAAGGATTTCAGCTCTTTCAAGGTCATGGCCTTGGATTTGCTGAATTTTTCTTTCAACCGGTATTTATGAAAACGGGCGAAAATCTGGTGATCGGTGTAGCAGGCCACTTTCAGATTGTCGTCCACAAAACCTTCCCGAAGCGAAATATGCATGGGCCGGAACTTCACGAACGGATCGAGGTCTTCAAAAATCCTTTCCAGCCTGTCGAGCTGCTTGGGCTGCTCGGCGACGATGATATTGACATAGCCCTTGTTCTGATTGTCAGTTAAATCATCCAAAAGCCTTTTGAAATCCTTATTAAATGAAGGCTGCGGTTTCGAAGAATAAGGCAGCTTCATTTCAGTCTTGAAATATGATTTCTTGCCGAACTCAACGGTTTTAAACTTCTTAACCTGGTTCAGAAACCCGCGCCGCGTTTCGAAAAGCTCCTGCGGGTTCGAAACGATTTGCACGCCGCCCCCAGTCACTTCTTCCAGCGCCTTTTCAGCCCTCTCGAAGCATTTTTCAATCACTTCCAAAGTCAATTCCGCATCTTTGAACCAGATAGCGGTATCATCTGCGAAGAAACTCAGAAACGAATCGCGCGTTTCGTGCGAAAGCTTCTGCTGGATGTCGGGTACGATGTTGATCTGCTTCGCACTCTCAATGGAAAGCTGCGTATCCGGGTCGAATGAGCGGATACTCTCCACCTCGTCCCCGAAAAGTTCGATCCGGAACGGGTGCTCGTTGGCAAACGAAAAAACGTCCAGAATACCTCCGCGCACCGAAAACTGGCCGGCTTCGAATACAAAATCGGTGATTTCGAAACCGTAGCTATTCAGAAACTCGGTCAGAAATGCGGGATCGAGCTTTTCGCCTACTTTGACTGAAAATGTATTGGCTTTCAGCGATCGTTTGTTGATTACTTTTTCGAACAATGCCTCCGGGTAGGTCACGATTTGGACCGGCGTATGGCGCCCGGCACTGAGCTTGTTCAGGATCTCGCCGCGCATGAGCACATTGGCATTGTCCACCTCCTCGTAATGGTAAGGCCTTTTGTAGGATGTGGGATAAAAAAGGACCTCGGTGGAACCCAGCAAATTTTGCAGGTCGTTTTGAAAATAGGCGGCTTCCTCGCGGTCGCTGAGGATGTACAATGCCGGGGCTTTCTTTTTGTGCTGCACGGCGGCCGCAACCACCGCGTCGAGACTTCCTACCAATCCCTTAACCTGCACATGCGCCGCCTCCGCGTCCCGGGAGGTGATCTGCGTGCTCAGCACATCCAGGTAACTGTCGCCTCCGTATAGTGTTAATAAGTCTTTAACTTCCAATTATATCAAATGCTGTGCAGCCTCGGCCGCAGTGAAATGTAACGCAAAAAGCCGTTTCGGGGAATTTCCCGACCGGCCAGAATTGATAACAACAGTCGTACCAATTTTGTTGCTACGCTGTTCCGAATGCAAAAATAGCCGGAAATGCCCTAGTGCGAAAATCCGGAATATCATTTTATTTTTACCTTTCACACCATTATTCCCTCATGACCGACTGGCTCAACCAACCCATTTCCCTGGCAGGCCTGCCTACCACAGTACTCGAAATCCTGGGTTTCATCACCGGCGCGATCTGCGTTTACCTCAATACCCGCCAGAATGTGCTCGGCTGGTTTTTCGGGATCATCAATGCAGTGCTTTATGGGGTGGTTTTCTGGCAGGTAAGGTTATACGCCGATATGGGTTTGCAGGGATACTATTTCCTGACAAGCATTTACGGCTGGTGGATGTGGAAATTCGGCGGACAAAATCACGACGCCTTGCGTGTTACCCGCACACCTGTGAAGCTCTACCCGGTTTTTGGGTTGATTTTTGTCGCCGTAACGCTCTCCTGGGGCTTTCTGCTGGGTAAGTTCACCAACGCCAGCCTTACCTATGCCGACTCCGCCCTTACCGTCGCCAGCCTCATCGGCCAATGGATGACGGCCCGCAAATACCTCGAAAACTGGATCGTCTGGATCGTCGCCGACGCGGCTTATGTGGTCATATATTTCTACAAAGACCTGCACCTCACCGCGATTTTGTACGCCGTCTTTCTCATACTTGCGGTCATCGGGTTCGTACAATGGCGCAGGGACGTTGTCAGGTATGGTCAGGGGTAGTCAGGAATTGTCATTGGTAGTCAGGAATGGTCATTGGTAGTCAGGGATGGCCATGAGTTGTCATTAATAGTTATTGAAATCTCCTCTCCTAATGTCGACTCTTGACAACACCCGACTACTCATGACTATACCTGCCTACTAGTGACTACACTTGACTATTGGTGACTACACTTGACTATTTTCCGGATGTCGCCATAACGAACGTCGTTCAGTCGAGCGTGTCGAACGGGATTTCCTGATCTTCCAGCAATGCGCGGATGCGTGGGGAATCCTGGAAAACGATTTGCAACTCTTTTTTCACTACGCCTTCCTCTTCCTCGTCGAGCCATTTCCAGTCCTCGGCCGTGGCGTCGAAAATGTCGATGATTGTTAGCAGCTTATCGTCGGACTTCTCCTTTGCAAGCCATTCTCCCGAATTTCCGATGTAGATAATAACCTTCTTTTCATCGATCCATTCCAGATCATTGAGCATTTCGTCGAGCGCGTCGAGGTTTTTGCCGGAATAGTCGGGGAAATGCATGGCGGCGGCGATCGCCTCGTGGAAATCTTTCATGGACGTGGCTTTGCCGCCGTCGATATGGGCTACGAATGCGCCCAGAAATGTTTTACGGACATCGGATTCTTCCCGGGCCAGCAGGAAGTGTGTGTTTTTCATAGAGTCGTTGATTTAAAACACTGCAAGTTAGAGAAAAATGGACGTGCAAGTCCAGCCTTTCGGTAGTGTTTTATTTCAAATACCGCTTTCTTAACAAATGCATCATATGCACATTAATCCCCCACTGGTCCGACAGCGGCTGATGAGTAAACGGCACGGTTGGCTGATAATTCGGCGGCCCGAATTCGGTCAGGACGGTCAGCGTTTCCCCGCTTTTAACCTTGTACTCCACCACCTTATCCCACCACGCCAAATGCGCCTTCACGGCCGCTTCCCATTCCGGCGCGCGCGGGTCGTTCACCTGCGGGCCTTCCTCGTGTCCTACGCGCGAGTGGATGTGCCCTACGCGTGCAAGCGCGAGCTGAACGGTTTCTTCCTGGTCCTGTAAAAGGCTTTCATGCACATTGCACCAATGCGAAATATCGAGCGTGAGCCGCAATGCAGGGTTTTTCTCGATGAAATTCCGTGCTATGTGTGCCGCGAAAAGCATGCGCCCGCGGTGGGTTTCATGGTAAATGGGAATACCGCTTTTGATAGATGCCTCGGTGGTGTGGTCTATAAATGCCTTATTTTGTTCGTAGGTAAAATGGTCGCGGCCGCTGTGACAATTAATGTAAAGCGGCTTCACGGGCCATTGCGAGGTAGCCGCATCGATCTGCGATTTGAATGCATTCAAATGCGTTTTGTAATCCCTCTCACCCGATCCGCAGAGGAGACCTACTTCGAGGTTATGTTTTGTTAATGCATCGAAAAGTTCTTTCTGTTTGTCTTTCGAGCCTTGCCACCACATTTCAATACCGTCATAACCTTCCTTTTTAACAGCCGCACAAAACTGTTCGGTAGTACCCTGAAAGCCCCAGTTGGTACCGAGCACTTTCAATGATAATTTATTTTCAAACTGCACGGCAGCTTTATTCGCGTCGGCGATGGATTCGAAAGAGGTCAATGCGCCAGCCGCAGCCGCAGCGGAGCCGATGAAATTTCTACGGTTCATTTATAATTTTGAATGACTGAATGAGTGAATGGGCGATGCTGGTCAGTAATGGTCAGATGTGGTCAAGCATTGTCAAGTGTGGTCAAGAGTAGTCAAGTGCGGTCAGGTATGGTCAGGAGGTCACTGAGTCAGGTGTTGTTTCAAAACAATTAATGATCCTTCCTGATTAAATCTGACCATACCTGACTACATCTGACTACCACTGACTATCCTTGACTATACCTGACAATTCCTGACTATCAGTGACAATTCCTGACTAAATCTG
>CAMLNK010000537.1 GCA_946481035.1 uncultured Dyadobacter sp.
TGCTGCGAGGGTCGGTAATGGGGTAGCCGTTTTTCATCGGGAATGCATCCACAAGGTCCTGCGTGGCACCTACCGAGCCCGTCCCCTGGAAACCACCCGGATAATACATCCGCTCCATAGCGTCGTTGGCATTGTTGTAGCGCGATGCCCAGATAATGCCCGGGAAGTTCGGATCGAACCAGTTTACGCCCTTTTTCACATTGAAACCATTGGTAACGGCATCGGTCTTCATTTTGAACTCGATCACCTCTTTGGCGTTCGTCGCGGCCAGGTCCCAGCGTGTCACATCGTTTGTAGGGTTAAATCGCGGGCTGGCCCAGGTAAGGTACACCAATGCTTTAATGGCCCTCGTCGTAATGCCGTCCATTCGGCCCCAGTACCGGCCGCCGGCGTAAGCCCTGTCATTTACATTCTTGACGAGGAAATCGCGGTGGGCAATGGGCAGGTATTTGTAGGCCGAGTCGCAATCGGCGACGATCTGCCGCACGCATTCATCGTAGGTGTTACGTTTGAGGTTCGTTTCCGCCTTCACATCCACAGGTTCGAGTACGATGGGGAAGCCCAGCAGCTGACCGTTGGCCATACCGCCGAACTTTTGCAGCAAATCCCATTGAAACCACGCACGCAATGCATAAGCCTCGCCCTGTAATCGGTTTTTAACCAGACTGTCCAGATGCGGGTCCACCAGGAAACGCGTATTGTAGCCCCGGCGATCTTTCAGAAACAGGTTCACAAGATAAATCGACCGGTAATCCCTGTCCCAATAAGTTCGGAAAGGGTCCTGGCTGGTAGGCAATGAGCCCAGCGCAAAGCGGGTCAATGCGTGGGTAGTGCTGGTAATCACCACATCGTCGGTGGCGCCGTCGAGGTACACGCCCTCATTGTCGTTGTAGTTGCGGGGCATTACATCGTAGCATTGCCCTACGAGGCCCTGCACCATATCCTGGTATTTCCAGATGTCTTCGGTGGTCCGGTTACCATTCGGGTAAGGTTCCAGGTAGTCGACGCAGGAAGTTAGTGCAAATGCGGCAAGCGCCAGCGACAGGATGTTTTTGATATAAAATGATTTCAAATGCATAGCTCTGGCTTTAAAATGTCAGTTTAACCCCTCCGGTAAATGTGCGGAACAGCGGATAGCTGGTAATCCCCGAATTGACCGACTCGGGATCCACGTTTTTGATCTTAGAGAAAGTGAGCACATTCGCCCCGTGTACATACACACGGAAGCCGCGCGCGCCGATGATGTTGCCCAGGCGCACAGGTACATTGTAAGCCAGTTCCACGTTCTGTATCTTGAAAAACCCGCCGTCGCGCAGCCAGAAATCAGAAGTCACAAAGTTGTTGTTGACTTTGTAGTAGGTCAGGCGCGGATACTGGCCGTCCATATTCTCTTTCACGAAATCGGAATAGTTATTATCGCCCCAGCCGTTCCAGAAATACTTGTTGGTAAGCGGTATCTGGTAAAACGCGCGACCATTTCCGATGGCGGTCAGTTCGAGGTTTCGGTAAGCGAGTTTCAGGTTCAATGCATAGAACAAGCGCGGCGAAGTGTTGCCGATCTGCACCTGGTCGTTGTCGTCGACGATACCGTCGCCATTGCGGTCGAGGTATTTGAGGTCGCCGGCTTTGAGGTCATCGTCGTACACCTGCCGGATGATACCGGTTTCGGCATCTGTCGCAAACTTACCAACGTAGGTTTGTCCCCAATAGGCGTCCGTCGGCTTTCCTACCCGGGTCTGGTAGTCGAAACGGTAATTGGGCTCGTCCCATTTCAGGACTTTGCTATTCTGTACCGTCGCATTACCGCCGATCGAAATGCGAACATCACCCATACGCTCGGTATATTGCAATGCAGCTTCTACCCCGAAATTCCTGATTTTGTTATAGTTGTACCATGGCCGAGCGGTAGATACCCCCACTACCAATGGCAGGGTATTCGCGAGCTGCGACACAATGCCGTCGCGCAGGTTATTGAAATAGTTGATCTCAACAGAAAGCCTGCGTTTCAGGAACAAACCATCGATCCCGATATTGAACTCCTTGCGTTTCTCCCAGGTCAGGTCAGGGTTACCGACGCGGCCGGGTGTAGTGCGGTAAACCGAATTGTCGGTATTGCTGCCGAACCACTGGCCGGTCGAGTAAGGGCCAAATGCGGAGCCGGTCGAGTTAACGCCCCAACGGTCGAGATAATAAAATGGCGGCAGGAAACTTTCATAACCGAGCATACCGGCTTCCGCCCTGATTTTGAGGTAATCGATCGCTTTCAGGTTCTTCAAAAACCCTTCCTCCGAAATCACCCAGCTTACACCGGCCGCCGGGAACATCGCATAGCGTTTGCCCTTATCAAAGCTGTAAGTACCTGCGTAGTTGAGCACGCCCTGGAACACATAGCGGTCTTTGAAAGAATACACCCCATTAAAAACCGCATTCTGCTGGCGCTGAGGCTCTTCAATTCCATTCCGCGTCGATTTACCCAAATAATAGGTAAGCCCGGTCTGAATGCTATGGACACCCCAGCTTTTTTCATAGCTCAGGTTTTCATACACCACAAACCGCTGCGAATAGTAGTCGTGGAGCTTGGCCTGCCCTGCCATATCCACGCCGTCGTGCACTTTGGATAAGCGGATCGTATCCATGCCGGCGTCGGTTTTACCAGGCGTCACAATGTAGGCGATGTAATCCTCGGCCTTACCGATCCGCAAGCTGTTGAACAAGTTGAAGCCGGCATAGGTCGTCGATTTCAGGCCGGGAACCAGCTCTCGCAAATCATATTCAAAAGTGATATTGGAAGCCCCCGTACGCCCGGTTTCGGTGTAATAGCCATTGTGCATGAGGTTACCGATCGGGTTGGTTTTGTAGTTGGAACTCACCCCATACCACGGCGCCACCGGGTTGTCGGCAAATGCGGCGTACACCGGAAATGCGATCGGCGGCGTATTGGTAATGTCGTTGATGGCCGAGTTGAACTCCACCAGGTCGAGCGCCGTGTTTGTATTGCCGTCCTCGTTGGTAAAGTTGGCATTATATCCATAGTTGGCCGACCGCCGAAGGGTAAGCCCTCCGAAAAAGTCGAATTTGACCTTGATCAGCGGGTTGATTTTGATATCGATATTCGACCGGACATTAATGCGGTTGTAATCCGATTTTGCACCGATTTTGTAAATATCCCCCTCGCCATTGTAACCCAGGTAGGCACTGTACTGAACGGTTTCATTCCCGCCGGTCGACGAGAGATTGACCCTCGTGAACGGTTTCGAGTTTTTCAGCATCAGCTTCCGGAAATCCACACTCGGGCGGTACAGATCATACGGGTCGTTTTTCGCGTAGGCCGCGATGTCGTCCTCGTTGTAAAGCGGCGTGAGGGCGCTGTTTGCCCTCGCCATGTTATTAAGCTGGGCATACTGCGAGCCCGATGCCCAACCGGGAAACCGGTCTACCACGCTCACACCCTGCTCCGCATTCACGCTCAGCACGCGCTCGTTTACTTTACCTCTTTTTGTTTTAATGTAAATAATGCCGTCTGCCCCTCTCGGACCGAGCATAGCCTTCCCTACAATATCCTTGATGATCGTCACCGATTCGATTTCCTGCGGGTCGATCGGCATTTCGGTAATGTCGGTCGGGATGTCGTCGATGATAAAAATCGGGCTGCGGCCGCGGGTGGCGATGCCGATCTTTTCCGTGATCCTGAAATTCCCGAGCTCTTCCTCGGCGGTCAGGCCGGGTGAACCGTCGCGCTCCACCACTTCCAGGCCATTCACCAGTCCTGCGAATGCATTGCGGAGGTCGTTGGTAGGGTATTTTTCAAGATCGGCGGTTTTCAGGGTAATGTAACTACCGGTGGCCAGCCGCTTTGGCATATTCATGAAAGGCATCGGCACGGCATCGTCGGGCGTCGCGAAAAGCTTCGCCTTTTTCAACTCCACCACATGATCGGCAACAATGTCGCCTACCAGCGATACCGATTTGCTGTAACCATAAGAGGAAACCGTCACAAAATCCTCCGGCAATGCTTCGAAGTCGAAATCACCGCTCGCATTGGTTTCGGCGTGAATTTGGCCCTCTCCTACCACCACCGACGCATTCGGGATCGGGTTGCCGTTTTCGTCGGTCACTTTCAGGCTTACGTTCACCGCCTTCGGCCTTTTGGCCGGTTTGTTCTGGGCAAGCACACCGCCACCCCACAGCAGGCAAAGCATTATCATTCCGATAACCCACTGCCCTATATCATGCATAGTTTTTTTCATCATTGGTTTGAGCGTTACGGGTTACCAGACTTCGTTAGGGACGAAATTTTTCATTTTGT
>CAMLNK010000538.1 GCA_946481035.1 uncultured Dyadobacter sp.
TATGTTGTTCGGGATAATCTCCCGCTGAATGTCCTCCGGACTGTTCATTCGCCTCCACCGGTTGCGCAATGCGATAGCCACATTGCGTTTTGCGTCATTTTGTCCGATGATATATTGGTCAAGCTCGAAAACGATCTGACGCGGTGTAAGGCGGTTAAGGTGTTCTGTCATTTTGTTTGCTATGGATTCGTAACTCTGTTTCCCGCACCGCATTCTGAAAGAGGGCGATCCGGTGATCCGGAGTTGATGTGTAAAGATTTCGTGAAGGCAGCCTGTCGCCTCCGTCCGTTAACGATAAAAAGAACTATGCCGGTACAAAATGGCAGAAAACCTGCCGTTCGTAAATCTTTGGCCTCATTACTTTTTGTTCTCTGCCCTTCGATTACTTTTGTCCCTGCATTTGTAATTCCGAAACCAAGATAAAAAAGAATTATCCCCAACATGAAAAAACTCCTATCCTGCCTTTTTACCATTATTGCCTCGCTGCAATTATCCTACGGGCAAGGAACTGCCAATCTGGTCGACTATGTGAACCCGCTGATGGGTACCCAGTCGAAATTCAGCTTATCTGCCGGTAACACTTATCCGGCCATCGCCCTACCCTGGGGAATGAACTTCTGGATGCCGCAAACCGGCAAAATGGGCGACGGATGGGCTTATATGTACGACGCCGAGAAGATCCGCGGTTTCAAGCAAACCCACCAGCCGAGCCCGTGGATCAACGACTACGGCCAGTTCGCGATCATGCCCATTACCGGCAAGCTGAAAATCGATGAAGAAAGCCGTGCAAGCTGGTTCTCGCACAAAGCCGAAACCGTCAAGCCGCATTATTATAAGGTATACCTGGCGGATTATGACGTAACGACGGAAATCGCGCCAACCGAGCGTGCAGCGCAGTTCCGCATTACCTTCCCGAAAGCTGATACTTCTTACGTACTTCTCGACGCATTCGACAGGGGTTCTTATGTAAAAGTGCTCCCGAAAGAGCGCAAAATCATCGGTTATACTACCAAAAACAGTGGCGGCGTACCGGCCAACTTCAAGAACTACTTTGTTTTGGTTTTTGATAAACCATTCACATTTTCTTCGGCATTTCATGGTAAAACACTTGCCAAAGACACACTGGAACTCAGTGCCGCACACGTAGGTGCAGTGGTTGGTTTTAAAACAAAAAGAGGCGAGCAGGTAGGCATCAAGGTAGCATCCTCTTTCATCAGCGCCGAACAAGCCGAACTGAACCTCCAACGCGAGCTGGGTAATGACTCTTTCGATGCGACCAAAGCAAAAGGCGAACAGGCGTGGAACGCTGAACTTTCCCGCATTAAAGTAGAAGGCGACAATATCGATCAGATCCGCACATTCTATTCATGCTTGTACCGCGTACTGCTGTTCCCGCGGAAGTTTTATGAAATGGATAAGGCCAACAAGGTCGTGCATTACAGCCCCTACAATGGCGAAGTGCGCCCGGGTTATATGTTCACCGACAATGGTTTCTGGGATACTTTCCGTGCGGTGTTCCCGTTCTTCACACTGATGTACCCGACATTGAACTCGCACATCATGGAAGGCCTCGCGAATGCGTACGACGAAAGCGGCTTCCTGCCCGAATGGGCCAGCCCCGGCCACCGCGATTGTATGATCGGCTCGAACTCAGCTTCACTGATCGCCGATTCGTACATTAAAGGTATCCGTGGTTACGATATCAATAAGCTGTACGAAGCGATTCTTAAAAATACCCAGAATGCAGGCCCTGTAAGCTCGGTAGGCCGTTTTGGACATGAGTATTACAATGAGCTCGGCTATGTTCCTTATGATGTAAAAATCAATGAAAATGCAGCCCGCACACTGGAATACGCCTACGCCGACTTTTGCATTGCCCAACTGGCGAAAGAGCTGAAAAAGCCTCAGACCGAAGTGGATCTGTATTTAAAAAGAAGCCAGAACTATAAAAACCTGTTCGACCCCGAAACGAAATGGATGCGCGGTAAAAACAAAGACGGCAAGTTCCAGTCGCCATTCAATCCATTCAAATGGGGCGATGCATTTACGGAAGGTAACAGCATTCACTACACCTGGTCGGTGTTCCAGGATGTGAAGGGGCTGATCAATCTCGTGGGTGGCCGCGAAGCATTTGTGCAAAAACTGGATACCGTCTTCACATTACCTCCGGTATTCGACGACAGCTACTATGGCTTCCCGATCCACGAAATCCGTGAAATGCAGATCATGAACATGGGTAACTACGCACACGGCAACCAGCCGATCCAGCATATGATTTACCTGTACAACTACGCAGGTGCACCCGACAAGGCGCAATACTGGACGCGCCAGGTAATGAAGCGGCTCTACCAGGCAACACCGGATGGTTACTGCGGCGACGAAGACAACGGCCAGACTTCGGCCTGGTACGTATTCTCATCACTGGGCTTCTACCCTGTTACACCCGGCACCACGCAATATGTGATCGGCTCGCCATTGTTCAAAAAGGCGACGCTGACCATGGAAGACGGCAAGAAATTCACGATTGAAGCGCCTGCCAGCAGCGAAAGCAACCTGTACATCCAGGGCGCCAAACTGAATGGCAAGTCGTATGACAAAACTTACCTCGAACACGCAGATATTCAGAAGGGCGGAAATGTGCAGTTCGACCTCACAGGCAAGCCTTCGAAAAGCTGGGGAACGAAGCCGGAAGCGGTTCCATTCTCGCTGACGAAGTAATATAATGAATGGTGCGAAGCAGGGAGCTTCGCACTATCTCAACCAAACATCACCATGAAACTATTACTAACACTCCTTTCAACCGCCATCTTCTGTGCCGCGATTTCGCCGGGCCAGGACGATGAACTCGCGAAAAGCATCGAGCGCGGCAAAATGATTTATTCCGAAAACTGCATTTCCTGCCACATGGGCACCGGCGAGGGTATTACCGCCACTTTCCCACCACTAGCGAAGTCGGATTACCTGATGAAGACGCCGGAGAATGCGATTCAGGCGATCAAATTCGGACTGATCGGGAAGGTTACGGTGAATGGCGTTTCCTACGACAATATGATGCCGGAACCCGGGTTGGCCAATGAACAGATCGCCGATGTGATGAATTACATTATGAACTCCTGGGGCAATTCGTCGGAGAAGAAAATGATTACCGTGAAAATGGTGGAAGCCGTAAAACCGGCTGAGGAAAAGTAACCGCGCCATTTCAAAACCAAATGCAGCCGCATTATCCCAACGGGTGATGCGGCTTTTTTAATAACCAAAGCAATTATGTAACAAGCAGTTGACTACTATTTTAAATAAATCTAAATAAAATCTTGTCTCCTAAGAATTCCCGACAGATATTTGCGGCACGTTAACTATTAAGTCCAATTTTACATAAAATGAAAAGATTTTATATTTTCTTCCTATTACTGCTGGCAAGCGTCTCCGCATTTGCGCAAAACGGCAGAATATCAGGACAGATACTGAGCTCCGACGGGCAACCGGCAGAGCAAGTTTCGGTCGGAATTAAAGGAACCGCCCGCGGTGCCGTATCTGACAATCAAGGAAAATTCACAATTGAAAGGGTAAAACCCGGCAGCTATACATTGCTCGTGAGCTTCGTAGGACTTGCTACCCAGGAAAAGGAAGTGGCAGTAGCGGCCGGCGAAACGGTAAACGTTTCTTTCACCCTCGCGGAAAGCGCCAACGAGTTGCAGGAAGTGATCGTCAAAAGCGGTACCACCTACAAATCGGACCAGTTTTCGTCCAGCATGAAACTGCTTACACCGATCCTGGAAACACCTCAGAACGTGCAGGTTGTTACTTCGAAAGTGCTGGCCGACCAGCAGGTAATCAGCATGAGCGACGGCCTGATCCGTAACGTCAGCGGGGCGGTGCGACTGGAACACTGGGGCGACATGTATGCCAATATCAGCATGCGCGGCTCGCAGATCCAGGCATTCCGCAATGGTTTCAATGTGGTGAACTCCTACTGGGGGCCATTGACAGAAGATATGAGCTACGTCGACCACATCGAATTCGTGAAAGGTCCTGCCGGTTTTATGCTTGCCAATGGCGATCCCAGTGGTTTGTACAATGTAGTTACTAAAAAACCGACCGGCCAGACCAAAGGGGAATTCGGCCTTAATGTAGGCAGCTTCGGCCTTTACCGCGCCACGCTCGACCTCGATGGTAAATTGAGTAAAGACAGCAAGTTTCTCTACCGCCTCAATGTGGCGGCGCAGAACAAAGGTTCGTTTCGCGCCTATGAATACAACAACCGTTACAGCATTGCGCCGGTAATTTCTTACCAGATCGACG
>CAMLNK010000539.1 GCA_946481035.1 uncultured Dyadobacter sp.
CGTGTCCTTGATTTTCGCAAGGCCGCGCTGGCCCAGAATATCATATTGATTCAACCCCACATCCTCGGCGATGACCATGTCGAACTGTGTGGTGGGAAACCCCTTTGGCGGGACGTCGGTGGCGGTAAAATAATGCATTGGCCGTTCCGAAATGAGGATACCACCCGCGTGGATGCTCAAATGGTTCGGTTGGTTGTTGGTTTGCAGGTAATCGGCATAGCGGATCACCAGCCCCGAAAGCTGATCGAGCTTTTTCGGGTCATATTTGCCGTTGCTCAATGCATCGATTTCATAAGCCGGCAAGCCGAACACTTTTCCGAGCTCGCGTACCGCTGAGCTGTGTTGGAAAGTGCTGTAAGTCGCCAGCAAGGCCGCCTGGCCGTTTTTACCATATGTATCAAAAATGTAACGCGTTACGTCCTCGCGGTCGCGCCAGGAGAAATCGATGTCGAAATCGGGTGGATTTTTGCGGTGAAGGTTGATAAACCGTTCGAAATACAGATCCAGCTCGATGGGGTCGACGTTGGTGATGTTAAGCAGATAGGCAATAATGCTGTTTGCACCGCTGCCCCGACCGACGTAGTAATAGCCCTTTCGTCGGGCGTAGTTTACAATGTCCTGGTTGACGAGGAAGAACGGCACAAAATTCTGCTGACGGATCATTTCCAGTTCTTTGGCGATCCGGTCGAAAATCTCGTCGGTAATGTTGTTGCCGTACCGGTAGCCGAGCGCCTGGTAGCTCATCGACCGCAGCCGTTTGAAATCTTCTTCCTCGTTTTTACTAAAAACTTTCAGATTCTGATGTTCTCGTTCGCTGCCAAAGCTGAAATGGATATTGCATTCATCCACTAGCTTGCGGGTATTTTCGAGGATCGCCCGGAAGTCTTTTTGTTTGAAATGATATTCCAAAACCTTTACCTGCACAATCTGCTCATTTTCCTTGCCGGTTTCGGACACAGCCAGTTTGCTCAGTAACGTGTTACCGTCGATCGCCCGCAGCAAACGGTGCGCATTGAAATCCTTTTTGTTCCGGAAAGTGAGCGGCTGCTGTATCACCAGCCTGTCCATAAACCTGTGCAGCGTCGAGTAATGCAGTTTGTCCAGCTCCTGCATCGAAATACCGATGTATTCATTAGGCCGGAATTGCTCGCGACGCTCTTTGTTCAGTTTTTCAAAAGGATAGATGAATGCGACATCCTCCATTTCCGGCGCGCGATCGGGGAACGGAGCGTCCGCCAGTTTTTGGGCCGACAAATAGGCATTCAATGTCTGGAATCCCCTGTTACTCTTCGCGAGAGCCACAAATTGCTGCGTCACGCCGTTTCGGAAATCGATCCCGACGATGGGTTTGATATCGAACCTGGGCGCCATGCGGATAAAATTCAGGCACCCCGACGTGTTGTTAATGTCCGTCAGCGCGACACAGTCGTACCCGTTCTCCCTGCAAATCGCAAGAAGCTCATCCTCAGGAATCGTCCCGAAGCGAAGGCTGAAAAAAGAGTGACAGTTGAGTAACATGAGTATTTGAAAATCGGAACTGAGTACTTACTTTTGGCGTTACTAACGCAAGCCGGTAGTATGGCAACCGGAAATGATCATAAGCTTTTCTTCGAAGGAAACCGAAAAAATATGGCTCGGCGAGCGGGTCGGAAACCCAATGCTGCGTGATAACACTAAGCATTCCGATGCGCCGGGATAATGGGCGGCTCGCCGTTGAATGGATTTCCCATGGCGCCGATGTCCGAGATTCCCATTGTACTGGCCCAGGTCAGGATCTGGTCGCCGTCTTTGTTATAAGCATATTTGGTTTTAATGTAATCCATGGCCTGGTAGAGGTTCAATCGCTCCTCCGTGTCGTCGAAAAGGTTGATCTGATAGTTCCCCGTCACGAGGTCGCTGAAACTGACGCCTACTAACCTTACCATCATTCTGCGGTTATAAAGCTGGTCGAAAAGCCGTTCGATATGCGGGATCAGCACATGGTCGGCCGAGGTGTAGGCGATTTTCAGCTGTTTCGAGAAGGTATTAAAGTCGGAATAGCGGATTTTTACCGAAACACAGGATGTTAGCTTTTCGCCTGTCCTTAACTGAAATGCCAGTGTTTCCGCCATTGCCCGCACCATTTCCCGCATTTTCCGGACATCGCCGGTATCTTTCCCGAACGTCCGCTCGCTGGAAATCGACTTGCGTTCGTGGAATGGCACGATAGGGGAGTTGTCGAGCCCGTTGGCCCGGTTCCAGAGCGCGATACCGTTTTTGCCCAAAACCTGCCCCATTATCTCCATGGGCATTTCCTGGATCGTTTTCACATAGCGGATACCCAGGTTACTAAGCGTCTGGTTCATTTTATCGCCTACCATAGGGATCTTCTGTACTTCCATCGGCGCCAGGAACGTTTTTTCCGTACCGGCATCCACTTTAAGCTGATTGTTGGGCTTCGCTTCTCCGGTTGCGACTTTGGACACCAGCTTGTTGGTCGCCAATCCAAATGAAATAGGTAAGCCGGTTTCCCTGATAATGCGCTTGCGCAAATCGGTAGCCATTCCGTAACAGTCGAAATATTTTTCCATACCCGACAGGTCCGCATAAAATTCGTCGATACTGGCTTTTTCAAATACCGGCACGTTCTGGCTGATGATCTCGCTCACTTCCTTAGAATGCTTGGAGTACGTTTCCCCGCTCCCCCGAATGACCGTTGCCTCCGGGCAAAGCATGCGGGCCATCTTCATCGGCATGCCCGAATGCACGCCAAATTGCCTCGTTTCATAGCTGCAAGCTGCTACCACGCCCCGGTCGCCGGTGCCGCCTACGAGTATGGGCTTGTTTTCAAGCCGGCTGTCCTGCTTGCGTTCTACGGATACGAAAAAGGTATCCAGGTCAAAATGTAATATCGCACGGTCCACTGTTGTTTGGAATTTTTACGAAATTATGGATTTAATCCAAATATATGGATCATATCCATTTGTTGAAAGGAAATATTCCAAAATTTTTGTATGTTTGAAGGGTCAAGATATTTTCAACCGGTAATCATCGCACGTGCTTATGGCTATTGATGAAGAATTCAGGCGTTTCAAACAGATCAGAGAGGAGCTTAACCTGACCCAGGCGGCGTTTGCCGAGGAATTGGGGATTAGTGCCACCACCGCCGACATCGAGCGGGGGCGTACGCGCATACCCGGGCAGGTGGTGAAAGAACTGCTCAAAAAATACCATATCAATCCGCTCTGGCTGTTTGGGGACAGTCCGCAGAAATACCTTTATGCGGATAAAGTATTCGTCAATCCGAAAGTGGTGACTGTCGATCAGGCGGGTAAGGACAATATTGTGCTCGTCAGCGCGAAAGCAGCGGCTGGTTATCCCAACAACATCGGCGATGCGCAATGGTTCGAGGCGCTGCCGGCCTTCACAATCCCGCTGCCCGAATACCGCAATGCGACATTCCGGGGTTTCCAGGTGGATGGTGACAGTATGACGCCGGCGTTGCAATCCGGAGAATGGATCTGGGCCCGCGCGGTGGATGACTGGGATGCGCTGACCGAAAAACATATGTATGTCGTTGTTACAATCGATAGTGTGCTGGTCAAAAAGATTCGGAAAGAAAAAGATTCGGCTTTTGTAAACCTCATATCGCTTAATCCCGACTATGTACCGATCCGCGTCGATCGTAACGAAATCCGTGAAATATGGCAGGTCAATAGTAAATTGTCGTTTGGCCTGGAAGCGGATAAGTCGGAAATAAGCCTGCAAAGCCTGCACCAGGAAATGCGGGAGTTGCGGCAGGAGATGAAGAAGTTGGTGAAATAGGGAAGCCAGCTATTGCGGATCGAACGGGTTGAGCAAGCTTAGATTTTCGATTTCAGCGAAATTTGTTGTATTATCTGTAATCAGAGTAAGCCCGTGAAATACGGCAGTTGCTGCGATAATAGCATCGGGCAGTTCCAAATCGTATTGTCTACGCAATTCAGATGCATTTTTTCTGATATCTTTTTTGAGATCAAACAGAAGAGACATGTCTACAAACATATTGACTAAGTCAAAGTCAAATGCGGTTGCTGTTTTCCAGCTGAATAATTCTATTTCGGTGATTACCGAAAAACAGATTCGGGAATTTCCGGCAATATCATCCATTACTTTTCCTGCATATGGAGGGAGCTGCTGTTGAAGATAGTAGACGGCAATGTTGGTATCCCAAAGGTAGGCTTCATTCATTTGCCGCGTAATCGTCTAAATTCCCGCTCAATTTCCTCGGGAGATTGTTTGGTCATTTTGCCTTTCAGGAAACGTATGCCGCTTGTA
>CAMLNK010000540.1 GCA_946481035.1 uncultured Dyadobacter sp.
AGGGCGTTCAGGACCCGCGGGCCCTGAACCAGGAGAACCGCAACGTCATCTCCTATGATCACATCGACACCGAGGCTATCGGCGCGTTCGGCGGCCATAAGCCAGGTGATTTCCTCGTAAGGAGATTCGCCCAGGTTATTTTCCGTAATATATAATGCAAATGAGGCCTTGAATGCTGTGCCTACCAGTGTGCCCGGCAGGTAAGCGGCGATGGTCGACATGACATTCAGCCCGTGGGAGCCGTCGTTGTAAATATTACCATCCCGGGCGACAAAGTCGTGGGTATCAATAATGCGCTTTTCGTCACGCAATTGTTTGAAATAGGGCACTTCATCTCCTTTGGCAAAACCATTATCCAGAATGGCGATAAGCATGTTTTCGCCCTGGAAGCCTTTTTGGTGCATGTCGGCCACTTCCATCAAGGCCAGCTGCGCTTTCATTTGTCCATAGTCTATGTCTGCGGTGGTCCCGAGCTTCTGATGTGTAGCCGAGGTGCGGGCAATGCCGGGTGATTTGGAAGTAATATTAGCCACAGGCAGGTTGAGCTCGATGCCTTTGTAAAACGGCATGGCCTTGATCTGCGCCAGCTGAGCGTCCGAAGCTTCCACCAATGCGCCGTTGAACCAGCGGGTTGGGTAAATGACTTTCGCACCGGTTTGGCGTATCAGGGAAAGGTAAATGCCGGCTACCGGGAGGTCGTTTTCCGTGACGGGAATATTTTGCTTTTTGCGCCGGTCGACAGCGCGAGGCGACAAGAATTCTGTCGGTCTGTCAAGAGAATAGGTGCCTTCGGATTTTTCCTTAAACAACACTAGGTATCTCGGATAGCTCTGAGCGAGAACAGCGGTCTGAATGACCAGAAGTGAAAATACGGTAAGCAGTAAAGTTTTTTTCATGGACACATTTTTTTGAAAGCAACGTTCATTGCTTCTTTTTCCATATACTTTCCCCGAAGCAAAAATGTGGAGATTATCCTTCGGTTACACTACTTTTTCACCCGGTATAGCACGGCCTCCCAGGTGGTCGCAATCGAGTAATGCTTTGATGCCGGGGAAAGGGACTACGGTTTTGAGATAGCCATAATTATCGGCCAACGTAATGGTGCGGTTGTTATCTCCCATGGAAATATCGATATCCGCCATTCCGAACTGGCAGGGGTGCTCGTAGCCCGAGGCATGGGTGATTTCGATAATTTCTTTCGCGAGGGTTTTCATGTAGTTGTTGAACCGCTCGCTTTTCAATGCGGGATCGATACCCGATTCCAGCCATTTATTATTGGTTGCAATGCCTGTCGGGCAGCGGTTGGTATGGCAGCTTTGGGCCTGAATGCAGCCGATTGAAAGCATGGCCTCGCGAGCGACGTTGATCACGTCCGCACCCATTGCGAACGCCATTACAGCCTGAGCAGGCAGCCCAAGTTTACCCGAAGCGATGAAGGTAATCTTGTCGTTCAGGTTATGTTTCTGGAATATTTTATAAACCGTACTGAATGCAAAAACGAGCGGTAGCGACACATGGTCCGCAAATGAAGGAGGTGCAGCCCCTGTACCGCCCTCACCGCCATCGATGGTAATGAAATCGGGGCCTTTACCGGTCTCTACCATCAGATCCGCCAGCTCTTCCCACATATCGGTCTTGCCTACGGCCGATTTAATACCTACCGGCAAACCCGTGGCAGCGGCCATTTCTTCAATAAAATCGACCATACCGCGTACATCTGAGAATGCGCTATGGTAGGGAGGCGAAACGACGTCCTTACCGATCGGTACCCCGCGGATCTCAGCAATTTCGGCCGTGATTTTGCTTGCCGGTAATACGCCGCCTTTGCCCGGCTTGGCACCCTGGGAAAGTTTCAGCTCGATCATCCGGACAGTCGGGTTGCTCTGCATGAGCTTCACCAGCTTATCCATCACAAAATTCCCGTCGTCGTCGCGCACCCCGAAATAGGAGGTACCCATATTAAAAACCACATCGGCGCCGAATTTGTGATAAGGCGACAGGCCGCCTTCGCCGGTATTATGGTAGTTGCCGAATTTGAAGGAGCCCTTGTTCAATGACTCAATAGCGCGTGCAGACAGTGATCCGTAGCTCATCGCACTCACGTTCACGACCGACCGGGGACGGTACGGGCGCTTGCGACCATGGTATTGGCCAATCACTTTGGCGCTGGGAATGGTGTAATGATGCGGGTCGTTACCGTTTTTGACATGGTGGCTATGCGTAGAGTCCACGCGATAGGGGAGCATCGAAGGCTTGATGAGCACATAGCCCGCCTCCTGCATATTCTGGTCGGTACCGAAGCCCTGGTAGTTGTTCTCCTTTTTGGAGGAAGCGTAGATCCAGGAGCGCTGCCGACGGTTGAACGGCAGCTCCTCCCGGTTGTTGGCTACAATGTACTGGCGCAATTCCGGCCCGATCGTCTCGATCATGTACCGGAAATGGCCTACCAGTGGAAAGTTATGCTGAATGGTGTGCCTTTTCTGTAAAACATCCCTGAGAGCGATAATGAGCGCGATGCCCAGGATAATATAGAGCCAGACAGGCACCGATGCCAGGAACGACCAGACAGTTTCCATAAACAATTCCAGATGGTGAATATTCTAAACTTCTTCCCAGGTGGTAACCTTCGCGAGGTCTTTCCAGTAGCCGGGATAGGATTTCACGACCACGCCGGGCTCCTCGATCAGGATCTCGCTGACCATGCCTACGGGCGCGAACGCCATCGCCATACGGTGATCGTCGTAGGTGTGAATGGACGGTACCGGATCGGTAGGGATGTCGGTAAGGGTCGTAACTTCGTATAAATGGTCTTTTTCAACCTCATTCAGCTCCGCACCCAGCTTTTTGAGCTCCTGCTGCAATGCAAAAATTCGGTCGGTTTCTTTGATTTTAAGGCTTTCCACACCGGTCAGCGAAAGACGGATCTTCTTGACTGCGCAAATAACAGCTACGGTTTGGGCAAGGTCAGGGCAGTTGGTGAAATCCCAGCCGAGTGATGCTTTCGCAGGGATTTTGGTCAAAAGCACGCCGCGGTCGGTGAATACGCTCTCCACGCCGAGGTGACGCATAATGTCGACGATGGCGCTATCGCCTTGCAGCGAGTTTTTCTTCAATCCCAGCAATTCCACTTCCGCATCTTCGGCCAATGCCACAATGCTGTACCAGTAGCTCGCGCCCGACCAGTCGGATTCGATCGCGTAAGGCTTGGGCTGGTATTTGAATGGGGGAATAGTCAATATGTTATGTTCCCAGTCGGCGATGTATTCGATACCGAAATGCGCCATCTGGTTCAAAGTCATTTCAATGTAAGGTCGTGAACCTACCTCGCCTTCGAGTTTTATTTTCAACCCGGCGGGTAACTGCGGCGCGATCATCAGCAATGCCGAAATGTACTGGCTGCTTACGTCGCCGCGCATGGCCAGCTCGTTGTTTCCTGAATAATTGAAACCATTCAGTTGGAGCGGCGGGTAGCCATCCACTTTTTCGTAGGTAATATCCGCCCCGAGCTTGCGCAGCGCGTCCACCAGTATGCCTATCGGGCGCTCGCACATACGAGGCGTGCCGGTCATGGTTTTCTTCTGGTTGGTCACCGCGAAATAGGCCGTCAGAAAGCGCATTGTCGTTCCTGCGTCGATCACGTCCGCCACGGCGTCGCTGGAATTGAGCAGGCGGAGCATGGTTTGCGAGTCGCGCGCTTCGGAAATGTTGGTCAGTTCCGACTGGAAGCCGGTAAGCGCATTGATGATCAGCGCGCGGTTACATTCGCTTTTGGATGCGGCAAGCTGTATTTCAGCACGTATGGGTTGTTGGGGGGGATGAACGAGAATGGATTTCACTTTTAAATATGGTGTTTCTGCAATTAATAGGTTTCAAGCACTTTCAGCTTATTCCTGGAATTGATTTTCAGGGACGCGAACGTGAATTTATAACAAATATACCCCGCAGCCATGAGCGAGCCGCCGATGACGAGGGTGGAAGTGTCGGTTGTGTAGCGTTTGTTGTCGACGCCTTTGTTGAAAAAATCAGCCCCTATGAAGATCAAACCGGCCAGCGGGAGCAATGGAGCGGCCTGCGAAATAAATGGTATTCTCCTGGAAACTTTCATCAACCGTATATCTTCCAATAGTATTCTCTGGTAATCCATCCGGCCGACGGCCTCGTTCACTACGCCAATGGTAAATGCGGAATCATCCACGGAGGCTATCGTTTCGTTGAAGCGTATCGTCTCGTTTTTCATCCGGAATCTGATATTGTCGCCCGGAAAGAAACGGTACCGGTGGAAACCGCCGAT
>CAMLNK010000541.1 GCA_946481035.1 uncultured Dyadobacter sp.
GGGTTGTATAAATGTTACTTCTTCGCCGTTGCCGAATCTGGTGCCGGCTGAGGTGCTACCGGCTGAGGTGCAGCATTTACGATGCCTTTGAGCCTCAATTCGGTATTGGCCGGTTCCGTATTGGCATACACTGTGATGGTTTTCACCTGCGGGCCGGCCTTATGCTTGCTGTCGAAACGGACTTTGATGCTCGAAGTCTGCTTCGGTTCGATCGGCTCCTTGGGCCATTCGGGCGTCGTGCATCCGCACGAGGAGCTGATATTGTTGAGGATCAGCGGGTATTCGCCATCGTTGCGGAACTTGAACTCGTGCTCCACGATGGCGCCTTCCTGGATCGTACCAAAGTTGTACTCCGTGCTGTCGATCAAAGCAAAAACAGGCAGTTTTGAATTTGCCTGTTTTTCTTCACCATTCTTTTCATTTTTGGAGCAACCGGAAAAAGCCACTGCTATCCCCAGAAACGCGAAAAGGGCTATTTTTTTCATACCGGTCATTCGCTGGCCTGGCCCTTGATCTGTGCCATCAGGCGGTCTACATCTTCCAGAAGCTTTTCGGCCTTTTCGCGCGCATCATTCACAACGCGCTCGCCTTCCGTTCTCGAAAAATTGTCGGGCAGGTCTTTCTTGTCGACCAGGTCCTGAATCACTTCTTGCAGTTTTTCACGGTATTTGGACAGCCTGTATGTCAGCTGGGTGCGAAGTACCTCTCCTTTGTCGGGAGCGTAAAGGATGCCCAATGCGGCACCGGTGGCACAGCCTGTCAGGAATGCGATTAAAGTATTACTGGTTTTACTCATGGTTTTTGCTGTTTTGTGCTGCAAACGGGTGTCAGCTCATGTATTTTATAATGGCTTCCAAAAATTGTTCCACTATACCCGGCCACAATTTCGTCAGCTTTTACTTATTATCAATCAATCCGCGCCCGCTTTTTCTGATCACGCCTTCTTTGGCAAGTTTCACCGAAAGCACGTCCAGGACGCCATTCACAAACTTACCACTTTTTGGGGTACTGTACCTTTTTGCGATCTCAATAAACTCATTAATGGTGACTTTCACGGGGATACCCGGGAAATGGATGAGTTCCGCGAGGGCTGTTTTGAGGATAATCAGATCCACCAATGCGATCCTTTCCAGCTCCCAGTTTTTCAGCTGGTCTTCCAGATAAATATCGTACTGGTCGCTTTCTTTCACCACTATCTTGCAAAGCTCTTCCACAAATGCCCGGTCCTCTTCCCAATCCTTGGTAAGCGGCGCCAGCTGGAATGTGTGTGCCAAATCGGCAGTGCGTAAAGTTTTGATCGCAAGGCTGCGGATCAGCTCGCTGTGGTCTGCCCAGTAAAGGTCGCGTTGTTCGAGGTATTCGAGTGAAACCTCGTGTTTGAGGATGATTTGGCGCAGGACATGCTGGATAATCTCCTGGTCTTCCTCCGGCGTATGTGTCGCCGATTTACAATATGCTTCGTAAGTTTCGTCCTTCCGTAACCCCTCCCGGTAAATTTTCCGGATCAGGTTCATTTCGTTGGTCCAGTTGATACCGCTGCGGATAATCTCCTCTTCAAGCGGTTTATCTTCCTGTAAAACCTTGATCACCCGGTTGGTATCCAGTCCTGAATCTTTCGGGAATGGCGCCTCCGGGTCGTCGTACCTGCGCTCGCGGTCGATTTTTGCCTGGTGTGATAATTCGATCAGCATCGACAGGATTCTAATGAAATCGACGTAAATCGTTTCCGTTTCATTCAAAACCCTTCTAACGAGTTTTTCTCCATCCGTATTAGTCTGCCGGTTATATGCTTCATAGGCCGTCCGGGCAACTCTCAGCACGCGGTCGGGAAGTTCTTCGTCTTCATTCGGCTTGCCGTTCTTGATAAACTCGTCGAGCGTCATGTTCGCGAGCCGCTTCATGCCCGAAAGCTTTTTCTTGTCCTGAAACTCCATGGAATTCAGGTCGGGAGCAAATGCCTCTTCAATCTGATCGAGTGCCAGTAAACGGTTCGCATCGGCTGTGAGCTGCCGCGCATAAAGTGCCTGAACCGCTTTGGTTCTTAGTAATCTTCTATTCAGCATATGCCGGAATACTATTTGGATAAAAGGTACAGTAAATCAAAGAACGTGTCTGCATGATTTGCAGGGCCATTCTGTGCTGCACCCCGCATTGGTTGTTTTTAAAATCGACCGCAAAATTAGACTATTTTGTTCACAATCGGAAAATTGAGATGCGTCGTTTTAATTTTGCAACGTTTTGGTAAAATAGGATGTTGGCTAGAAAGCGTCCTGCGCCGTCGACAAAAATCTGAACAGGTGAAAGCACTAAAATCCCTTAACAAGTATTTGTGGAAATATAAATGGTACCTTATTCTGGGTATCATTTTTACGATCATATCCAACCTTTTCGGCATTATCCCTGCCCAGCTCGTGCGTTACGCGCTCGACCTGGTGATTGAAACGCTGGACATTTACTACCTCTACAATGGCGTATCGCTGCAAAGCGATATGTATGACATTTTTGCGTTCAGCATTCTGCTCTACGGCTTCCTGATCCTGCTCATGGCGCTGCTCAAAGGGATATTCCTCTTCCTGGTGCGGCAAACGATTATCGTCATGTCGCGCCACATCGAATTCGAGCTCAAAAACGATATTTATCAGCATTACCAAACACTCCCCGCCGCGTTTTTTCGTAGGCATAGCACGGGCGACCTCATGGCGCGCATCTCCGAAGACGTGAGTAATGTCCGCATTTATATCGGCCCGGCATTGATGTACGGCATTAACCTGATTGTGCTGTTTTTCCTGGTGATCTCCTACATGATTTCCGTCAGTCCGAAATTGACGCTCTACGTTTTAATGCCGCTGCCCATACTTTCGATAAGTGTTTATGTGGTCAACAGCATGATCATGAAGCGCTCACAGGAAATCCAGAAGCAGCTTTCAGCATTATCAACCTATGTCCAGGAAGCATTTTCAGGAATACGTGTGATCAAATCCTTTGTTCAGGAGGACCGGTCTTTTACTAATTTTCAAAAGGAGGCGGAAGTTTTCAAAACCAAATCGCTGGGCCTTACCAAAGTCGATGCCTTTTTCTACCCCATTATCCTCCTTTTGATAGGCCTGAGCAACATCCTGGTCATTTATGTTGGCGGTCAGGAAATTATCAATGGCCGTCTTACGCCGGGCAATATCACCGAGTTTATATTGTACGTCAATATCCTGACCTGGCCGGTAATGGCATTGGGATGGACCACGAGTCAGATCCAGCGTGCGGCGTCGTCACAGCTCAGGATCAATGAGTTTTTGAATGAAAAAACAACGCTCGTGTCCGAGAAAAACATCAGCAAGCCTTTAAATGGCAAGGTCACTTTCCGCCACGTCGGCTTTGTCTACCCCGATTCGGGCATTAAAGCATTGCACGATTTTGATCTGACCATAGACGCAGGCGAAAGCGTAGCGATCCTCGGCACGACCGGCTCAGGAAAAAGTACCCTCGCCCATTTGCTATGCCGGCTCTACGACCCGACCGAAGGCCAGATCCTGATCGACGATATCCCGATGAAGGATTACGATGTCCACGGTTACCGTCGCCAGATCGGCTACGTTCCGCAGGATGTATTCCTCTTCTCAGACAGCATTCAGAACAATGTACGGTTTGGCACCGAGGACATGCCATTTGAAAGGATCGAACAGGCGGTGAAAGATGCCGATCTTTACAACAATATCAAAGATTTCCCGCAGGGCTACGAAACCATGCTCGGCGAAAGGGGTATTACGCTTTCGGGTGGCCAGAAACAGCGGCTATCGATCGCGCGCGCCATCGCCCGCGACCCGAAAATCCTCGTTCTCGACGATTGCCTTTCCGCGGTAGATACCAACACCGAGAACATCATTCTCAATAACATGAAACGGATCATGGACCACCGCACCTCCGTGATCATCTCCCACCGCGTCTCGTCCGCCAAACTGGCCGACAAAATCGTAGTCCTCGACGAAGGCCGCATTGTGGAACAAGGCACCCACACCGAGCTCATGGCTTTGAATGGCGCCTATAAGGAGCTGTATGAGAAACAGTTGATTTCAGAAGAGGTGTAAAATACAACCTACGCTTGGATTGCAATAGTGATTGATTAACTTTGAATATTCACAAAAACTAATCAATCACACTATGCACTATACAGTCACTATCGATGTTCTTAACGACAGCGCGCTTGAACTTTTAAGGAAACTCGAAAACCTGAGCGTCATTCGTTTGCGCGAAAGTACTCTGCAGATGAAGGATACAAGCGGCATACGTTTCC
>CAMLNK010000542.1 GCA_946481035.1 uncultured Dyadobacter sp.
AGCTTACAGCATCTTCCTAACGCTGCTCACTAGTTTTGCCACCAACGCCCAGCATAGCAAGCTGGTCAACGAGCCGGTCGACGTCAGCGGCGATTTTCAGGATTTTTCCAACACCATTTTCTTCGCCGACAGCCTGGCCGCATTCGACCCGGCTACCGGTGGGGGGAAGATCAAATGGAAACGGAACGAGCCGTTTTCGGCCCACAACTTCAATAACTCGATGCTGAGCTACAAGCGCTCGTTCAGCAACGAGTTTCCGGCCATTGAATACGCCCAGGATCCTGTGCTGCCGTTTTCAATCGAATTCACCTCCCCGCGCACGGTACGCATACGTGCGAATACGGGTGCGCAGGGGCCTGCACCGGGTGCGTCGCTGATGCTCACGGGCGAGCCTGCGAAGGACGCTTCGTGGAAATACGCCCAAATCAGCGGGGGGCACCAGTACACCGGCGCTTATGGCTCGGTGACCATTTACGAAAACCCCTGGAAGATCGTCGTCCGCGACGCCCAGGGCAAGGTTTTGACCCAAACCCGCAGCCAGGCCGACGGCAAGGCTTCCTACACGCCCACATTGCCGTTTTCGTTCGTCCGCCGGGCATCCGACTATTCGCGGAGCGTAGCGGCGGTGTTTTCGATTTCTCCCGACGAAAAGATTTTCGGCTGCGGCGAGTCATTTACCCGGCTGGATAAAAACGGGCAGAAACTGGTGCTCTGGACGCATGATCCCAACGGCGTCGAAACGCAGACCATGTACAAGCCTATTCCGTTTTACATGAGCTCGCGCGGCTATGGGATGTTTATGCACACCACGTCGCCCATTACCTGCGATTTCGGGGCAACTTACGGTGAGTTGAATGCAATGCAGATCGGCGATGAAAACCTCGACCTGTTCGTGTTCCTCGGGCAGCCGAAAGACATTCTCGACGCTTACACCGACCTCACCGGCAAGGCTTCCATGCCGCCGTTATGGTCGTTTGGGTTGTGGATGAGCCGCATTACCTATTTCTCCGAGCAGGATGGGCGGAATGTAGCCGCCAAACTCCGCCAGAACCGCATTCCGTCCGATGTGATCCATTTCGATACCGGCTGGTTCGAAACCGACTGGCGCTGCGATTACCGGTTTGCGCCGAGCCGCTTCAAAGACCCGGAAGGAATGATCGCCGACCTGAAAAAGCAGGGTTTCCGCACGTCGCTCTGGCAGCTGCCTTATTTTGTTCCTAAAAATGAGCTGTATCCTGAAATCGTAGCAAAAGGTTTGGCTGTAAAAAATGCTAATGGTACGCTTCCTTACGAGGATGCCGTACTCGATTTTTCGAACCCGAATACGGTAAAATGGTATGAAGATAAAATTGGGGGGCTGCTGAAACTCGGCGTTTCGGCCATTAAGGTCGATTTTGGGGAGGCGGCGCCGTTATCGGGTGTTTATGCTTCGGGGCGCTCCGGGTTTTACGAGCATAATCTCTACCCGCTGCGCTACAACAAGATCGTTTCCGAACTTACCCGGAAAATGACGGGCGACAATATCATCTGGGCACGCAGCACCTGGGCGGGTAGTCAGCGTTATCCGATCCACTGGGGCGGCGATGCCGAAACGACCAATAAAGGAATGGAGGCACAGCTGAGGGGCGGCCTGTCGCTCGGATTGTCGGGCTTTACATTTTGGAGTCACGATATCGGCGGTTTTACCATGAAAACACCCGAGGATCTCTACCGCCGCTGGCTGCCGATGGGGTTGCTCGCCTCGCATACCCGCACGCACGGGCAGGCGCCCAAGGAGCCGTGGGAATATGGCGACGACTTTCAGAATTATTTCAGAAAGGCGGTGGAAATGAAGTACAAGCTTATGCCCTACATTTATACGCAGTCGAAACTTGCGTCGGAAAAAGGGTTGCCGATGGTGCGTGCATTGCTTGTGGAGTTCCCCGGTGATCCCGGCGCGTGGATGGTCGACAATGAATATATGCTCGGTTCGGACCTGCTCGTCGCGCCGCTTTTCGAAAACGGCAAGAGGCGCAGCGTGTATTTGCCGAAAGGTCAATGGACCGATTACCAGACCGGCAAAACCTACGGAAGCGGCTGGCATGAAATCGCGACCGGCGACCTGGATGTGGTGATCATGGTGCGTGAAGGGGCGGTGCTGCCACACGTAAAAGTGGCGCAATCCACCGGTGAGATAGACTGGGCGAATATCGAACTGCGAACCTTCGGCAACGCGGCTTCGGCGAAAGTGCAGCTGTTCCTGCCTGGGCAGGAGGCTGTAAAAGAGGTTGCACTCGAAAAAAAGGGTAGCAAATATGTGATCAGTAAAGATCCTTTTTCAGGAAAAATCAAATGGGAGGTTCGGTAATGCCGCCCGTCACCGTCCCATTGCAATGTAAGTTTGAGGATGATCTTCCGGTGCCAGTACTTTCGATTGGACCGAAAGATCATCCGTCATTTGTGTCATTTGTTTCCGGTGCTGCCTGAGCAATGAAAGGTTCAGGTTCGAACCTTCCGCCAAAGCAAACAGTATTTCATATTCCGCGACAATTTGCCGGTGTACGTTGACGATTTTGTCCAGTGCCCGCTTCACATTGCCTTTTACGTCCATCACCATGGTGGCCTTGGTATCACGGCGCGTGATGCAGGCATCCTGCATGCAGCATTTGAGCGCATCGTAAAGGTTAGCCGTTTCTTTCTTCAATAGAGAACAAACCATGTAATCGCGGCTTAGCAGCTTGCGTAGCCGGAAAGGGATCTCCTGGCGCATCGCAATGGTGAGCGTCAGTTGCAGCGTTTTATGAAGCCGCCAGATTTTGATCACCTGCTGAACAATGGGTTTTAAGTTTTCCATAATAGTCAGAGTTTGAGGCCGACCAGCAATAACTGTACCAAAGTATCTCAGAGCCAAATTGTTATGTCAAATGGGCCCTCCGGTAATTCTTTTGCTTTTATGCCCGGCTCTCATCCTGCTCAGATGTTCCATCGAAATCCCCAGGTAGGAATCAATATGCCCCAGTTTGACGCGCCGGAGCACCTCCGGGATTTGCGTGCCGAGGCGCTCATATCGCTCTTCGGCCGAACAGAACGCGAATAATTTCATTCGACGGCAATCGGCGTGGGTTTGGTTGAAATGAATTCAGAGCAAGTAGTTTATCAAGGTTGAATAGCATCCATTCATAGATGCATCATTCATTATATTGGCGTCTGTTGCATCCACACCACCGTCCAGGTTTACATCGGTAAAAAGGTATTGATCATAAAGACCGTCCAGAAAGTCTTTGTTAGCAATGTTTATATCGGTGGCATCAGCGGATAGATCGTTATTTACGTCGCCCGCCCACATGTACCACTTTCCATTAAAGATACCCATTTGGGCGGCATCACCGGGAAGTTGACTGGCCTTGTTAAGGGCTGTTGTGAAGTCGTAGACCGTCGTACCTGCGTTGAAAGAAGCAATTGGGTTGCTCAGAATAGCAACATGGTTTCTATGGAAAACGGCTATCCTTACGGGCGAACTTTGCCCAATAAATTCAGGAAGCGTGCCATCTATGTCGACGACGCTTCCATTGGTTTTCAGCAAGAGGCTTTTCGATTGAAGCTTCACTGCCGGGTTCGCGGCATCGCGGATTTCGATCTTAATCCAATCTACCAGCGAGCCGGCTACTCCCGCAGGATTGCCGATGTTGTTATAAACGACATTCCCTCCATAGGGATCTGTGGCAGGCAATAGGCCCGAATTCGCACTGAAATAGGTTTGCAAATCGCTTGCCATGTTCGTCTGCCCCGGGCGGTACGCGCCTCTGAGAAGGACTTTGGCATCGAGCTGGACAAGGCTGCCGTTAAATTCTCTTTTGATCCGGTTGCCGGCATTGTCATACGTAAATTTGATCTGTGCATGGATGAGGCCGGGAAAGCTTATTATAATGGCAAAAAGCACCGCTCTCGTAAGGTGTGTGTTCATAAGGTTTATAGTGTGATATGCTTTTGTATTGATTTAAAAACAGTCTTTCTCTCCGTTGGCTATCGATTTGTCCAATGTGCCGTCTTTACTGGCCTGGACAGGGAAATAGCACCCGCTTTTGGTTTGAAATACTTCCGCACCGCTTCCGCATATGATGGCGCATGCGCGCCCCTCGACAATGTGCTTGTTCGCCTGCACATCGTCCACACGCATTTTGTACCGGAACGCACCTTTATACCGCGACCCGTCGGGCCTCAATCCATCCCAACCGTACTCCTGCACAGGCATTTTGGAATTGAAATAGGGTTTTTGATAGAGCATTGTATCT
>CAMLNK010000543.1 GCA_946481035.1 uncultured Dyadobacter sp.
ACACCGTGGACCCGCGCTTCGTGAGCGCACGTACGCGTGCGAGCAACTCCTTGAATTCGAACGGTTTGACCAGGTAATCGTCCGCGCCGGCATCGAGGCCCGTTACTTTATCGTCGGTGGTTCCCAATGCGGTGAGCATTAAGATCGGTGTTTCGTCGCCCCAGCTCCGGATTTCGCGGCAAAGTTCTATACCGTTAATACCGGGAATGATAATGTCACTGATAATGAGCTGATAAGCATTGTTGCGGGCAAGCTGTTTACCGATCAGCCCGTCATAGGCAATGTCGACTTCATATCCATTTTCTTCCAGCCCCTGCCGTATCGACTGCAATGTTTTTGGCTCGTCCTCTATCAGTAACAGTTTCATACGCTGTGCAAAAATAGTTCCGACACTTCCTTCCAGCTCGAAACGCGCTTGTAGGCCGTTTCACGAAGGTTGTGCGGGGATGAAAAAAGAATGCCTTTGCCTTTGAATGCCGCCAGGTTACGCACATGATCGTCGATCAGGTAATCCGATCGGATAATGCTTTTATACCCACAGAAAACCACATTCGTCCACGGGATAAACGGAAAGTGCTTTTTGAGCCAGTCGAACTTGTCGCGGAACGAATTCGGAAATTCCATACAGGCCGTCGCCACGAAAAGTTCGTAATATCTCGAAAGCTTGTGAACCGTTTCGATAGCTCCTTCCTTTACTTCGATATCCGCGAAAAAACCAGGCGAATCCATAATTCTATGGAGTTTCGAAAGTTGTTTCGGATGCAGCAGTTCCCTCAAACCTTTGGTTTGGAAATCCTCCCGGTTCAATGTGGTCGAAAAGTCGGCGAGGACAATGTCGACGAGCTTTTCGTGCGTATTCGCCAGCACATCGTCCATGTCGAGGGTCAATCTCAGCATCAGATTATCGTTCGGCTAATGTCGAAGTTTTCGAGGTAATCGTTTACGCGTTTCAGGAACAAGCCGCCCAGCGACCCGTCTACCACGCGGTGGTCGTACGAATGCGACACGAACATCATGCTGCGGATGCCGATCAGATCGCCCTGCGCGGTTTCAATCACGGCTGGTTTTTTCTTAATCGCCCCAAATGCCATAATTGCTACCTGCGGCTGCACGATGATCGGCGTGCCCATCAGGTTCGCGAATGCGCCGATGTTGGAAACCGTATAAGTTCCCCCCGCAAGGTCGTCGGCTTTCAGGCGGTTCTCCCGAGCGCGCTTTGCGAGGTCGTTCACCTTGCGTGCGAGGCCGGGGAGGTCGTAGCGGTCGGCATGATGAATAACCGGCACGATCAGGTTACCATCCGGCAGCGCCACAGCCATTCCTATATTAATGTCTTTCTTTTTAATGATCTTGTCGCCCTCCACCGAAATATTGATCAGCGGATAATCCTTGATCGCTTTCACCACCGCTTCAATCAGGATAGGAGTGAATGTAATGCTGTCGCCGGTTTTTTTGCGATAGTCGGCCTTCACATGTTCCCGCCATCCGACAACCGGCGTCATATCCGTTTCGATGAACGAAGTAACGTGGGCCGAAATACGCTTGGATTCCACCATCCGCTGCGAAATCATCTTCCGCATGCGGTCCATTTCGATGATCTCGTTGCTGCCGTTCAGCGAAGTAGCGGGAGCCGGGGCAATGGTCGGCCCTTTTTTGCGGCGATGTTCGACATAAGAAAGAATATCGTCCTTCGTAACCCTGTTTTCGAGTCCCGTTCCTTTGATTATTTTCAGCTCGTCCACCGGGATTTGCTCCTCGCGGGCAATGCTCAGCACAAGCGGGGAATAGAATGAGTTGACCTCCGTATTAGCCGACGCATATTCGTAAACCGGCTCCGGCGTTCTGCTCACGGCCGTTTGAAAGTCTTTTTCCAGCACTGCTGCCGTTTCAGCCACGGCAGCGGCATCAGCCTCTTCTTCCGCAGCTACCAGCGGCGGCGTGCCTGCATCCTGGGCAACCACGTCGTCGGCCACTTCAATCTGTGCCACAGCGCTGCCGATCGGCACGACGTCGTCCACTTTGACGAGCCACTTGGTGAGTGTTCCCTCGTAAGGGCAGGGTACTTCGGTATCAACTTTATCGGTAGCAACTTCCAGAATGGAGTCATCGATCCGCACCTTCGCGCCCTCTTCTGCAAGCAGGTGAAGCACGGTGCATTCCATGATGCTTTCCCCCATCGGAGGCATTACCATTTCAACTATTTTCATAAATGGTGTTTTTTCGAAGGTAAGGAAATCTGCTTTCGTTACCTCCATGGTCCTGATCGTGTTTAGCCTTTTACCGCGAGAGAAGTTTTTAAAATGGTTTTTCTCAGCAGGTTAAGCGCGTAAGAGCAGGTGAGTTCTATATTGATTTTTCTGTTGTTCCTTAATGTCAGCAATTGGGTAAATGTCTCCCCGGGCGTTGCACACGCGATCCATACCGTTCCAACCGGCTTTTCTTCAGTGCCACCGTCAGGGCCCGCAATGCCGGTCGTGGAAATCGCGAATGTAGTATTCAGCACGCGGCGGGCGCCTTCGGCCATTTCGCGGGCGGTTTGCTCGCTCACCGCGCCGTAGGCTTCAAGTGTCTCGCGGGATACGCCCAGCACATTCATTTTAACATCATTACTATAACTCACCACCGAGCCCTCGTAGTAGCGCGACGAACCCGGAATGCCCGTGATCTGGTTGGCGACATAGCCGCCCGTACAGCTTTCAGCCGTTCCCACGGTGGCATTGCTGTTCATCAGCAACGTGTCGATCACCGTTTCCAGTTCGTCGGAATCAAAGCCAAAAACGTGCTCGCCGATCAGCGGCATCACCGATGCGACCTGTTCGGCGAGTTCTTTTTCCAAAACTTCCTCATCCGTTCCGGTGCCGGTAAGCCTTAGCCTTACCGAACCGAAATGCGGCAAATAGGCCAGTTTAATGTGCTGAGGCAATGCATCTTCCCAGGCGGATATTTTCTCAGCCAGAAAGGACTCGCCGATGCCGATGGTACGGATGGATTTATGTTGGATAATGTGGGTCGAAAACCGTGCTTTCAGTCTTGGCAGGATTTCGAATTCCATTAAGCTCTTCATTTCATAAGGCACGCCGGGCAGCGAAACGTAAATGACCCCGTCCTTTTCGAACCACATACCGGGAGCGGTTCCCCAGAGGTTTGGAATGTAGGTACAATTTTTGGGAAGCGCCGCCTGCTGGATGTTCAGCTCGGTCATGGCGCGGCCGCGTTTTGCGAAAAACTCGGTGATCAGTGCCAGGGCGTCCTGGTTGATTTCCAGTTCGGTGCCGAAATATTCGCAGAAGGTGTGTTTCGTAATATCGTCGCGCGTGGGCCCGAGGCCGCCTGTTACGATCACCACATTTACCCGCCGGCTCGCTTGTGTGAATGCGTCGAGAATATCCTCCCTGTTGTCGCCAACGGATGTTTTCCTTGCCGGACGAATACCGATGTCAGTCAGTTGGGTGCCAATCCATTGCGTATTCGTGTCGACGATCTGGCCAAAAAGTATCTCGTCACCAATCGTGATTATTTCAGCCCGGGCAGAAGAAATCATAGGTTAAGAACAGGTTAAATGGAACCGTTATTTTCCCAAAAATAAGTAAAATTAATCGTTATTGAGTACGTTTGAACCGTAGTGAAATATTAACAAACTCTATTGTAATGAAATACAAAATCCTTTCGTTAACGCTGTTTTGGCTCATTTTAGGACACACTTCACAGGCACAGTTCAACCTCGGCAAACTGCTCGGAAAGGGTGGGGAGAAGAGCGGCGGACTCAGTGAGAATGAGATCGTTCTGGGCCTGAAAGAGGCATTGAACGTAGGCATCAGCAACGGTTCCGAATCGGCTTCCAAAGTGGATGGTTTCTTCAAAAACGAGCTGATTAAAATAGCGGTACCACCGGAAGCGCAGAAAGTAGCGGACGCCTTGCGTAAAATGGGGCTGGGCGCCGAGGTCGATAAATTTACATTGTCGCTTAACCGCGCCGCCGAAGATGCCGCCAAGAAATCCAAGCCGATTTTCGTCAAAGCGATAACCTCCATGACGGTACCCGATGCGTTGGGTATTTTGAAAGGCCAGGACGATGCCGCGACGCAATATTTGAAGAAATCGACCAATGACGAGCTTTTCAAGACATTCTTTCCGGTGGTTGACAGCACGTTGAACCTCAACAAGGCCACTGAATATTACGCGGATATTGTCAAAACCTACAACCAGATCCCACTGGTTAAGAAGGTGAACCCCAATTTGAAAGAATATGCGACACAGAATACCATCGACG
>CAMLNK010000544.1 GCA_946481035.1 uncultured Dyadobacter sp.
CTCTCCGTCAACGGCAAGTTCGTCAACGGCCTCCGCGCTTCCGAGCGCAAGAAAGGCTACATCTGCCTCGAAGCCGAAGGCGCCGAGATCCATTTCCGCAACATGCGCATTATGGAGCTGCCAGCCGGGATTACTACGCCGGAGCAGGTGGCGCCGGTGGTGCATTGATTTGGGAAGTTGCCTTTCTCCGAATATCTTGTTGAAGATTTCAATCTTTTGACATGAAAATCTCCTTCATAGGCGCTGGTAATGTGGCCTGGCATCTGGCGCAGGCGTTCGAGGATGCGGGGCACTGGATTTGCGAGGTGTATAGCCGCGACACGCAGAAAGCGCGTCAGCTGGCGTCGTCGTTGTATGATACCAATATCCAGCCCGACCTCAATTTCTCGGAAAGCGAAGCCGAAGTGATCGTGATCGCGGTGACGGACGACGCCATCGAGAGCGTGATCCAACGTATTGTGTTGCCCGAAGGCGTAATCCTCGTACATACGTCGGGTACGCGCTCGCTTGCTGAATTTCAGAAACTTGTCGAGATTTACAGCGACGTATATGTCCACACGGGCGTGTTCTACCCATTGCAGACATTCACCAAAGACGTCGAAATGGATTACAGCGAGTTGCCGTTCTGCATCGAGTCGCGCAACGAGCTCATTGAAGGCAAATTAATGCAGCTTGCGTCGAGTGTGAGCAATAATGTAACGCGAATGGATTCGGATGAGCGCTTCATTTTGCATGTGGCGGCCGTCTTTGCCAGCAATTTCACCAACTACATGCTCACGATCTCCCACGATCTCCTCGAACGCGAACAAATTAACTTCGACCTGCTGAAACCGCTCATCCAGACGACCATTTACAAAGCCATGCAATCCGACGATCCGTCGATCGGACAAACCGGCCCGGCACGGCGCGGCGACTGGAAAACCACTGCGCGCCACCTCGAATATTTGCAGGAAACCAACGAAGACTACACGGAAATATACCGCCTGCTTACCGACAAGATCCGCAACCTCTACATTTCAAAATAATAATTAGCCGCATCGTCCCGAAAAAAGTTAGACTATATTTGCAGGATTCACAATTCGGCTATTCATGGATTCGACTTTAACGGAACGTTTCAAGCGCATTACCACCTTCATTTTTGATATCGACGGCGTCATGACCGACGGCAGTGTCATCGCCCTCGAAACCGGCGAGCAGCCCCGCATCTTCAATGTACGCGACGGCTACGGCATCAACCGGGCAATCAGAATGGGTTACCGCGTGGCGATCATCTCCGCGCAGAGCCAGGTAGGCGTACGGAAACGCCTCGAATACCTCGGTGTGAGCGATATTTTCATCGGCACCTCGCCCGACGGCAAGCTGCCCGTTTTCAAAAAATACCTCGCCGAAACCGGCCTGATCGAAGACGAAATCGTATTCATGGGCGACGATTTGCCCGACTATGAAGTTATGCGCACGAGCGTAATGGGCGCATGCCCGGCCGACTCCGCCGACGAAATCCTTGCTATCGCCGATTATATTTCTCCCAAAAACGGTGGCCGCGGCGCCGTGCGCGACCTGATCGAACAGGTGATGAAGGCGCAGGGAAAATGGATGGCCTGGTTTGAATAAAAAGCTTGGTGGTGGATAAGAAAAAGCGCTATTTCCCGAATCTGAACGGTATCCGTGCCATTGCGGCATCGCTGGTGGTATTTCACCACCTCGAACAGGCCAAGCACGCATTAGGCATTGCCAATGTGTACGGCATGCCCATTATCCAGCATGCGGGAAGGCTGGGCGTAGGGCTGTTCTTCGTGTTGAGCGGGTTTCTGATCACCTATTTGCTGCTCGAAGAACGCGGCCGGTTCGGGAATGTCGACGCCAAAAAGTTCTACCTCCGCCGCGTATTCCGCATCTGGCCGATTTACTTTCTGATCATTGGGCTGTCCTTTTTCGTTTTCCCGCATATTCCTATCTTCGATTATCCCGGAATTGAGGAAAAGCTGACGGTAAACCTGCCCGAGCGGCTCACATTGCTGCTATTGGTGCTGCCCAACTTTGCATTCGTGCTCTACGATCTGCCCTACTGGTGCGCACAAACCTGGTCCATCGGCGTGGAAGAGCAGTTTTACTACCTCTGGCCTTGGCTGATCAAATATCCCAAAAAGCGCATTCCGATATTTGTATTCTTCCTTCTGCTAACGGCAGGATTGCTTTACCTGGGACTCGAAATGGCCGACCCGTCGGCAGAAACCCGCGAATCCATGATCACGACATTCCTCGGGCAGTTCCGCATTCAGACGATGGCACTGGGAGGCTTGTGCGCGTGGCTGGTCTATAACGACAAATTGAAATTCCTCGACTTCATTTTCAGGAAAGATGTACAGATAGTCGCCTACACGATCCTGCTCGCATTATTCTTCTCTGGCGTACATTTCTTTGGTTTCCTGGAAGTATATGCGCTGTTCTTCGCATTCTTCGTGTTGAATGTCTCCTGCAATCCAAATACGATCGTGCATTTGGGACACCCGGTTATGGATCACCTGGGCAAGATTTCCTATGGCCTTTACATTTACCATGTGGCGGTAATCGTCGTAATCCTCAACCTGTTCGAAGCGTACGCACCGGGCTGGCGCGATGCGAGTTATCAGGCAGTTCTTTATGTATTAAGCTTTGCAGGCTCGGTGGCAGTGGCTACTTTTTCTTTTAATTATATTGAAAAACCACTCCTCGCATACAAGGACCGCAAGTTCGGCCGCTAGTTATTTCACTTTTGGCAGCTCCGACATCGTGTAGAATTTCAATTGCTGTGCGTGCGCTTCACGCAAAATCGCGGCCAGAAAGCTCACATTAAACCCATATTTACCATTCTGAGGAGTACTGTACAAGGGTTCATGACCGAAAACCATCAATGCAGTACCATTTTGCTTCGCTTCCTTGATAGCATCGGCAATTTCTTCCTCCGTAACCTCGTCGTAATCGATCATTAGCGCATCTACTTTCTGCTGCCCGTCGAATGCATAATAAATCGAATTCATCCAGCGCGGCGGCCAGGCGTACAGCTGGAAGCCTTTGAATTTCCTTCTCGAAATAGCAACATCGCGTAAGGTCGTAAAGCCCTTTGCTAACAGCACGGAATCGACGCGATCGTTATGGTTCCCTCCCGGGTGCGCGTAGGAAGTAGGTTTAAAACCCGCCGCATTCATATGGCGCAGGCCCGGTTCGAGCTCGGTTTCAATGTATCCTTTCGGCCCACCGGCAGCCATAAGCTCGGTGGATTTGGCGTGGACCGTTCCATGAAAACCGATTTCGTGACCTTCCTTTTCAAACTGTTTCAACATCGCTACCTCCTCCGCATTCAGGCTGTCGGGACAGGTGATGAAGAAGGTCGCTTTGGCATTGTATTTCCGGAACAATGGCCTGAGCTGGTACCATTCTTTGATAAAATGATCGTCAAATGAAATGGCAATGCCGCCCGCACCAGGCTTTCCGGACGGGCTTCCGCAACCTGAGAATGCTCCGGCCGTCACGGCCAGCAGCAGCCAAAGAAATCCGTTCAATGCCCTGGAAGAGGTTTTAATGTATTTCAAAACTTCGGAAATGATCTGTTATTTTCGCTAAATTAATGACACGGATGAAAATACTGCACACCGCCGACTGGCATATCGGCAAAAAGCTCGATAACTTTTCCCGCCTCGATGAGCAGCGCCTCGTCCTCGAAGAAATCTGCGAAATAGCGGAACGCGAGGCCGTTGACGCGATCGTCGTTGCCGGCGACCTGTTCGATAACTTCAACCCGTCGTCCGAAGCCACTGAACTTTTATACAGCACATTACACCGCCTGTCCGCCAACGGCACCCGTGCGGTGATCGCCATCGCCGGCAACCACGATTCCCCCGAGCGCATCCAGGTACCCGACGCGCTCGCGAAGGTTTGCGGCATTCTGTTTGTCGGTTTCCCCAATACGGAAGTGAAGCCATTCTGCACACAGGGGAAGGTGGATATTGTCAAAACGGCGCCAGGTTTCCTGGAAATCAGCCTTCCTAATGCACCCTTCCCCCTGCGCGTACTGCACACGCCCTACGCGAACGAGCAGCGCCTGAAAACATTCCTGGGCGTGGAAGAATCGGAAGAAACATTGCGCGTGCATTTGCAGCAGCATTGGCAGCAACTAGCTGAAGAGCATTTGGACAATAACGGCTTCAACCTGCTTGCCACGCACTTATTCGTCATGCAAAAAGGCGGCCCGATGCCCGAAGAGCCCGACGATGAGCGCCCGATCCTGC
>CAMLNK010000545.1 GCA_946481035.1 uncultured Dyadobacter sp.
CCTGACCACACCATTCGTGTTGTTACGCAGGAATTCAACTTTTGTGATTTCAAATTCGCAGGGGAAAGCGCGGTCAGTCCCATCGACGCGATGACAGTTGGCTACCGGATCGGGATCCAGAATGTTGTGATCCTGGCAAGAAAAGGCCATTGCCAAAAACAGAACAGCCAACAGTGAAGCAGTTTTAAGTAAACCTAATGTCTTCATAGTCTTATAGATAGTTCCATTGATCAATCAGTAAAGCCAATGCGCCCGGCGGCTTACCTATCCATTATCATTATTTTATCGAGCGGTTACAATGGCGTGGCAAATAGCAGATATATCAGCTCTTCGCCGGCGATTTGCTGAACTATGGCTATAAGGTCAGCGGGAATATTCAGTTGATTGAAGACAGTGTCCACGATCTTTTTATCGAAGCCAGGTTGCTGGTGTATCGTCAGATCAATAATCACATCTTTCAAAAGCCCGTAAATCATTGATTTACGGGCTTTGTAATGCTGCCCTTTTTTACTATCCATAAATTCAAGCTTCGAAAAAGTATGGAAATAGCTATGTAGTGTTACTATGTAATTATATTTGCTTTATTATCGCTCACCTTCCTAGCAGCTTTATGAGTAATAGTTACCAAAGCCCTCGAATCGGCTTTTTGGATGGTTTTCGCTTTTTTTTAGCTTTTTGGGTTTTTGCGGCCCATTATTACACAATGATTGGAGGGAAATTGTATTTCGCATTGCCTTCAATCCTGAATGAAACTTTTAATAAGCCGGTTTATGCCGTAAATGGATTTATGGTTATCACCGGATTTTTAATGACCTACAATTACATTGAAAGGCGGTCGAAAGAGCCATATAGCGATAGAGCTACTCATCTAAAATTCTGGCAAAGAAGATTTTACAGGCTGTATCCTGTTTACGTTTTATGTGTCATCGTCGCATTCATTACCTTCGAACCGATGGCAAAAATGAACGCGTCCAATCTATACTTCTTTACCGGGAGTAACCTGAGCCAATGGGGTACTGTTCGTTCAACGGTTCAGCCCGGCGTCCTCGACCTTGTTTCTCACATTTTCATGGTTCACGGTCTGATCCCGCAATATTATGGAAGCCTTCTCGGCGTCACATGGAGCCTTTCGCTGGAAGCGCAGTTTTATCTGATCTTTCCGCTTTTGTTTCTGGCAATGTTTTCCAGCGAAAAAAAACAGCGGGAATTGATTATAATTGGAATTATTGCATTTGTAGGTGTTGCGATCGTATCGCTGAGGGCCGTGAATTTCCTTTGCGGGGCGGTTGGATTTCCGACCTACACCTTACCTGCCGCACTCCCATTTGCAATGCCATTGTTTATGATTGGAATTATCGCGGCAGCTGTGAAGACCAGGCAAATACATTTGGTTTACCTGCTGGTGGCCGTTTCGGTGACAATTCCTTTCGAGTCTGTCACAACGGCGGTCCTCATATTGACTCTGCTGCTGTTCCTGTTTTTGGACGAAGTAAAGGGTTTTATTCCCAATTGGCTTTTCAGGATGCTTGATTTCTTCCGGGCCATGCTTTCTTCAAAGCCCGCCTCATTCGGAGCGGATATTTCTTATTCCTTCTACCTGACACACACGATGGTGATCGGCATTGTATTGCAGATGCTCATCACTTTCCTTCCTGAATTTTCAAGGATTCAAATCGCTGTTATCGGATTTTTTACCGTGGCAGCTGTGTGTTTTCTGCTCAGCTACGTCCTTTTCAAATTCGCGGAGAAGCCATTTATTGAAATCGGCCGACGAATGATACAGCGTAAATCGCAGCCACCAAAAGAGTTTGTGGACGGGCGCCTGCGCTAACATGGCTCTCCGGAAACAGCCACTGTTACTATCGTAATTTTCTTGCATCAGAAGTCGAATCTTCAATAGGTTGATTTTCAGTAAGTTGTAATTAAATTTACAAAGGAAAGGGCATTCGATTTCGACTCCTGGGTTTCTGCACTTGGACTTATTCCAATAAAATCATAGTTTTCAGCCTCAATTGAAATTCTTAGATTTATCGCTGAACACATGCTAATCACTGGATCGAATAACTTAGCCTTTCGTCCGCTAGAAAAAAAAGATGTCCACTCCGTTTGTTTGCTACTTGAACAATTATCCGAATTCCCCGGCGGCGTCGATGCGATTGATATGGAAGATAGCTGGGAAAAGCTTACGTCCTGTTCCAATGCCTACGCAGTTGTAGGAATTTCCGACGACAAGATCGTCTGCTACGGCAGTGTCATCATCGAATATAAAATCCGTGGAGGAAGGTCCGGTCACATTGAGGATATTGTTGTGGATCAGCAATATAGGGGGAGGGGATATGGAGACCTACTGGTAACGCATCTCACCGATTATTGCAAAACGGCCGGCTGCTACAAAGTGATTCTCGATTGTTATCAGGAGACGGTCCCGTTTTACAACAAGCTTCATTTCAAGGCCACTCATTTTGGGATGTCGAGATATTTGTGAATTCACTCCCGATACGCCTCCGGTTCATGTTGGCGGGTTATTCGCCGATCTGAACGGGCGTAACATTTTGCCCTCTTCACCCTCGTCACTGCATGTGCCGGTGATTTCAGAAAACTACAAACTTAAACACAAACGCCTCGCGGGGATTTAAGTACCTATTATGATGATTCCATTTAACAAACCATATCTGACGGGAAAAGAGGCTCATTACCTCTATCAGGCAGTGCTGTCCGGCAAAATTTCCGGAGACGGGATTTTTACAAAAAAGTGCCATTCCTGGTTTGAGGAGCGTTACGGCTTTCAGAAATCTCTCCTGACTACCTCCTGTACCGACGCCCTGGAAATGGCGGCTATTCTGGTGAATATCGAACCGGGCGATGAGGTTATCGCACCTTCCTACACATTTGTATCTACCGTCAATGCTTTCGTATTGAGAGGGGCCAAAATTGTTTTTGTAGACTGCCTGCCCGATCATCCCAACATGGATGTGTCGCAAATTGAGGCCCTGATTACCAAAAAGACCAAGGTGATCCTTCCGGTTCACTATGCGGGAATTGCCTGCGATATGGGGCCCATCATGGAATTGGCCGCAAAATACGGCCTGTTTGTGGTTGAAGATGCCGCTCAGGCCATCGATTCCTACTTCAACTCCAAACCGTTAGGCAGCATAGGCCACCTGGCGGGCTTTTCGTTTCACGAAACAAAGAATATCATTTCCGGAGAAGGCGGAATGCTCGCCATTAATGAGCCCGGCCTGACAGAACGCGCCGAAATAATAAGGGAAAAAGGTACGAACCGGTCACAATTTTTCAGGGGACAAGTTGATAAATACTCGTGGGTTGACATCGGGTCATCATTTCTGCCGTCGGATATCATCGCAGCATTTCTTTTTGCACAGCTCGAACATCTGGACGATATCCAGGCCAAACGAAAGGCAATTTGGGATCTCTACAATGAAAAACTCGCCATACTCGCCCGTTACGGCGTGCAACTGCCGTATATCCCCGCATACGCAACCAACAATGCGCATATGTTTTATCTGGTCTGCAACTCACTCGATGAGCGGACCGCCCTGATCCAGCTACTGAAAGACAATGGAATTCTATCTGTTTTCCATTATTTATCTTTGCATAAATCACAATTTTACGCAGAAAAACATGACGGAAGGGCTTTGCCGGAAACCGACCGTTATGCCGATTGCCTGGTCCGCCTGCCGCTGTTCTATGAATTAGAAACGGATAATGTCCTCAAAATTACCGACTTAATACTTGGCTTCTACCAAAATCGTTTTTCTGCATGATACTGCACTTGATGCACGACGAAAAGTTCTGTGACAATACCATTAAGAATTTCGAGAAAGTAAATCCGGGTAACAATAAATACCTTGTGTTCAAGGCAGATAAGGATAAGGGGAGCTATCGGTTTATCAGCAATCCGGAGCTTACCTGCGAATTTTTTTATGAACACGAGAATTTAGACGATCATGTAACTACCACACCGGCGGTCAAGGGCATTATTGCTCATTCCATCAGCTCCGTTTTTGCGTCCGCCATTTTAGCATTGAGCAAAAAAGTGAAATTATATTGGGTAGTCTGGGGTTACGATATGTATACGCTGCCGAAGATTGAACCCGGATTGTACGCACCGGAAACCCTATCGTATTTGACCGGGGAGAATCGATGGCTACACCTTTCCTGGACTATAAATAAGTATGAGCCGCTCCGGTTTCTTTTTTACACCACCCGCAAAAAAAAGAATGTCTGGAACCTGATCGAA
>CAMLNK010000546.1 GCA_946481035.1 uncultured Dyadobacter sp.
TGTAATTGTAATTAGTCTAAATAATATTTTCCTTTGCGATTATAATTAGTCTAAATTAAATTTTCGTGAGATATTATTTTACCGCCGCCCTGATATTGCTGGTAATGAGTCGTCTGATGGCACAGAAAGGCAGCAGCATGCCCGGGATGGACGATACAAAACGCACGGATACCACACTTTCTCTGAACGAAGTAGTCATTACCGGCCAACCCGAACCACAATCGCTTCGAAACTCGGTGTACCAGGTGCGCATGATCGACAGCGAACGTATCCGCTTGCGCGGCGCGACTAATGTGCAAACGATCCTCAATACCGAGCTCGGAATACGGTTTTCGAATGATTTGACCCTTGGCACCAGCGATATTCAGCTCATGGGAATGTCGGGGCAGGGCGTCAAAATCCTGCTGGATGGCATCCCGATGGTCGACCGGGGCGGCACACGCGAGAGCCTGGGGCAGATCGACATCAATACTATTGAGCGCATCGAGATCGTCGAAGGGCCGATGTCGGTCATGTACGGCACCGACGCATTGGCTGGAGTAATCAATATTATTACAAAAAAGGGGCATAACGAATCTTCGCTCACTGTCAATGCGCGGGTACAGGAAGAAACAGCCGGCGACGAATATGATGCCTTCACCAAAAAAGGAATCCATAACCAGGGCCTCGGCCTCACGTGGCAGAATGAGTGCTGGCAGGTTTCGGGCAATGTAACGCGAAACAATTTCGGCGGCTGGCAGGGTGCCTCTACCGGCCGTGCAAAGGCCTGGATGCCTAAGGATCAGATGCTTTATACCGCCGGAACACGCTTCTCCGGCAAGCGATGGAATGTGTGGTACCGCTTCAATGGCACCGATGAAACGATCAAATACCTCGGTAACCGCAACCCGAATACCGGCATTGCGGCTGACCAGGATTACATTACCAAGCGCTGGTTCCATCAGGTACAATCAGAAATCAGGCCAAACGAAAAGCTCAATATCACGGCCGTCGGCTCCTACACCGACTATTCACGCAGGACGCTTAGCACGAATGTCGATATCAACGACCGTCGCACGCTCTCCCCCGAACCCGGCTCGCAGGACAAGTCCATTTTCACCACCGCATTTTTCCGCGGAACAGCCTTCTATAAAGCCGGTGATCACGTTTCGGTATTGGCCGGAATCGATTTTTCGAACAACAATGCTGCCGGCGCGCGGATTAATGGCTCTCCTACTATTAATGAATATGCGTTGTTTTTGGCTCCCGAGATCCGTTTGGGTCAGTTTTTCAAGCTTACGCCCGGTTTGCGGTTCCTGAAAAACTCGGTTTACGACGCGCCGCCAGTGATTCCGTCGCTGAATGGGAAACTCACTTTGAGCAAATCGCTGGATTTCCGCTTCGGGTACGCACGCGGGTTCCGCTCACCTGCATTACGCGAGCTGTATTTCGATTTTCATGACGCTTCGCATTCCATCAATGGAAATGTCAACCTGAAAGCAGAGTATTCCAATAGCTTCAACTCGTTCCTGGTGTGGCAGGCCGTCAGCCGCGAAGGAATCCGCGTCAGCTCCACACTCGGCGGCTTTTATAATGTATTCCACGACCTGATCGACACCGGCATCGACCCGAACGACCGCACGCAGACCACCTACCTGAATATCCATTTATTCAAAACCACCGGCTTTTCGCTGGACAACAAAATTTTCTGGAAAAACCTGCAAGCGACAGTGGGCGCCACTTACATAGGCCGCTACAACGAGTTTTCGGAGGCCCCGGAAGATTTCGGCACGCTGCCCGAGTTTGTATGGGCAACCGAAGTGAATGCAAACCTGCTTTACACTTTCAAGAAAGCCGGCGCGAGCATTAACCTTTTTTACAAGTTCTCGGGCAAGCGACCGGTTTATGAAACCACCGACCAGATCAATATTCATTTGGCAGAAACGGAAGGCTTTCACATGGCCGACCTCACGCTCAGCAAGACGCTGGGCAAATACGTGAATCTGCTGGGAGGCATTAAAAATCTCTTCGGCGTCACAAACCTCCGCAACACCTCCGCCGACGCCGGCGGCGCACATAGCACGGGCGGCGCAGTACCGCAATCGTTCGGCCGGTCGTATTTCCTCGGCCTCAGTTTTCAATGGACAAAGCATTAACCATCAAATACCCTTTCATTATAACTCCAATTAACTATGAAGAAAATAGTCCGGTCGCTACTACTGGTTGCATTCCTGGGAACATTCAACGCGTGCAGCGACGACGAACCGCCATTGCCGGATAACCTGGCGGCTTTTGAAGCCACTGAAAAGGGTTTTGAAGGTGAAGAAACCGAAATCAAAATCGCGCTTACGAGGGCGGTGGACGCTGCTACATCCGTTTCAGTGACATTAACGCCGACACAGCTTGCTTACGACACGGAATTCACCACCACGCCCGCGGCGGCCAACAACACGATCTCCTTATCGGTACCTGCGGGACAATCGTCTGTTTCTTTCAAAGTGAACAAAAAAGCGGGCGTATTGCTGGATGGCGACGAGAGCATTGCTTTCAAAATCGCTTCGGTAGGCACGCCGGTACTAGTCGGCACCAACTCCGGGCTGAAACTGAGCTTCAAAGCGATCATTTCCGAAGGTACCAGCATTCAACTGAACGGTATCGCAGGCAGCGAGGCCGGCAGCAGCGCCGCCAATTCGGTATTCCTCGACCTTAGCGCTAATGCGCAAACGCCTGTTTTGCGCAACAGCTGGGACCTCGGGTTTTACAATGGCAGCGATTTCCGTGTGACTATTAACGGAACGAACGGCGCTTCGGCATTGGCTGTCAACAAAACGGATATCAATGCGGTTTCCGACAAAGATTTCAAAACCGATTCGCTCGCAATCGGCCAGGGCGTAGGCAAGTTGTCGCTCGTGGACGACGCAGCCGGCGATATTACCAAAACCGTGATTGCCGCCGTTTCAGCTACCGACGCCGACAACAAAGTTTATATTCTCAACCGCAAAGGCGGATCGATGGACGTTCTTCCGGTGGCTGATCTGTACAAAATCCGCATTCTGCGCAAAGCGACCGGTTATACTTTGCAGTATGCCAAAGTGAATGAAACCACTTTCAAAACATTGGATATTGCCAAAGATGCTGCCTACAACTTCGAATTTGTTTCGCTTGAAAAAGGTGCAACTGTCGATGTGGAACCTGCCAAAGACCGTTGGGACCTGAAATGGGGTTATAGCATGTATTTCACCAATTTCGGCGCTGGTTTGATCCCGTACGGGTTCTCCGACCTGGTATTTACCAACAACCTGGGCGGCGTAGAAGCGGCGGAAGTGCTTACTACCACGGCCACTTACGACGCATTTGCGGAAAGCAATCTTACAGGCATCACATTCAGCAAGGCTGCGGATGTGATCGGTTCGAAATGGCGTGTTACGCAAGGTACTGTCGGCGTTAAAACCGATCGTTTTTACCTGATCAAAGATCCTGCCGGCAACATTTACAAGCTGAAATTCATCAGTTTCCATGCGAGTGACGGCGGCGAACGCGGCAAGCCGAAATTGGAATACAAACTTGTTAAGAAAGGAGCCTGATTATGCTATTGAAATCCATCATTCTTTCGGCTTTCGCGCTGGCGGCAATGCCGGAAATTACACCTTTGAAAACAAACGCGCGTTTCACGGTGCCCGCGAAGCCTGAAATCACGGTTATCAAAGATTTGAATGCGAATACCAAATCCTACATTTATTTCAGCCTGGCTACCGGCCAGGAAGTACCTGCTGCTGACGCCAAGACGAAAAACTGGGACATTGCATTCAGCAAAACCACCATTGCGACCAACAGCGGCACCAGCGGCCCTGGCGAGGGCGGCGCGATCGTCTTGGAAAAACCATTTGACCAGGTAAGCGAAGCTCCCAAAGACGGCTATAAAACCGACGGCGACGCAGGTTTCGCTATTCCCGGCGGAAGCGGCAACAGCTGGTACAAATATGATATGAGCGTCCACGCGATCCTGCCGATCCCCGGCAGAACGCTTTTGGTCAAAACAGCCAACGGTAAGTTTGCCAAGGTGGAGATTATCAGCTATTACAAAGGCGCTCCTGAAGATGTGCCTACGGAAGAATCCAGCTACTACACTTTCAGATACACGATCGCGGGCGAGGACGGGAAGTTTTAGGTTTAGAGTTTAAAGTTAAAGCCCTCCGGTAAATGAACCGGAGGGCTTTAACTTTGCTATTTCACGTATTTCCAATTCCTGACCTTACCTTCCGCCAGCCATTC
>CAMLNK010000547.1 GCA_946481035.1 uncultured Dyadobacter sp.
AGAACTGACCGCCCGCGCCGACCACCTCGTGCAGCTGGCCGAATCGAAAATTGGTTTTGAAAGGGAACAGACCCTGCGCGACGCCATCGGACTGTACGAAGAAATCCTCCGCATCGACCCTGCACATATGCATGCCCGGTACCAGGTCGGGCAATGCAATAGTAAGCTCAAACAGAAAACTGCATTCCAAATCCCGAGGGTTTTGTCCAAAAAGGGAATGCTCGCAGCTGCGGCGGTGATGGTCGGAATGGGCCTGGTGTATTTTTTTTTATGGCGCTCTACTGCCCGTAAAGAACTGGCTTGGGCGAAGTCTACGTACTACGCGAGCATTCCTTATGCCGATACTGCAAAGACCTATGCGCAGGTTTTTCAAATATTCGACAAGTATGCCGGCACCGTGGCGATGGACGATACCACCAACAATTTGCTCGGCTATTTCTACCAGCTGGGCCGCGGTGGGGCGACGCTTGACTATGACAAAGCAATGGATTTCTTTGAAAAGGCGGGCGACTACGAGTGGGGCAAATACAATGTCGCTTATCTCAATTTCTGGGGCCTCGGCAGGGTTAAAAACTATGAAATTGCTGCGGAGTATTTCAAAGAGGCTTACGACAAAAAGCAGCTCGTAGGTGCAGCCGACTACCTCGGATACATTTATAAAGAGGGTGGTTACGGGCTTACCAAAGACTACAATCTTGCGAAAAGCTGGTTTGAGAAAGCCGTGGCAGGGAATTCCAGTTACAGCCAGTTTGAGCTCGGGAAAATGTATGAACTGGGCAAGGGAATGCCCGTCAACGAGGCTCGTGCCAAATATTACTACAACCTCGCCGCCAACCAGGGTAACCGCGACGCCCGGCAGGCCTTGAACAACCTCAACCGCGGCCGCTCGAACGACGCACTGGCTTTCGCGAGCACGCCTTACCAGGCCAATACCAAACCCAAACAGCAGCGCCCCAAAAGCAATGCGGGTGCATTCTGGGAAAAAGTCGGTACCGAGCTTTTCAAACAGGCTGCGCGGAAATAATTTAACCTGAATCAAATCGAACATTTTTGACCTTTACTACAATGAAAAATATAACCAACATCCTCATTTTCGTAGCCGTTGCTGCCGGGGTATTCTATGGATACAAATGGTTCAAAGGTGCCAGCTTCTCCGGAAGCCAGGGCAATACCTACGCCGTAATCGTCGGGATATCCGACTACCTCAATGGCTCCGACCCGCAAAGCGGTATCCAGGCCCAGCTCAACGACCTGCGGTATTGCGACGACGACGCCCGGATTTTCTACGATTTTCTCAGAAGCCCAGCCGGCGGATCGGTGCCGGCCGAAAATATCGCTCTGTTAATCGATAAGCAGGCTTGTAAGGGTCAGATTATCAGTCAAATGGAGTCGTTTTTTGCCAAATCAGGCCCGGACGATCGCGTGATCTTCTACTTCGCCGGGCACGGAGCCAACGGCTTCTTCGCGAGTTACGATATCGATATGCGCGACATGAATACGAGCCTGAAACACAAGGAAGTAAAAGAGGTTTTCAGGAAATGCCGTGCGAAAACAAGGCTATGTTTTGCCGATGCGTGCATGTCGGGCAGCATGAAAAACCGGGCGCGGGAAGTTGTGGAAGTAAAACCGGTGCCGGTATCCATCCGGTCGTTTGAAGACGAAGAATCGGGCCTGGTGGTGCTGATGGCCGCCCGATCGTACCAGTATTCCAGCGAAAATGTGAGCATTGGCCACGGCTATTTCACCAAGTTTCTGGTAGATGGCCTGCAAGGCGACGCCGACAAGAACAGGGATGCGTTGGTGACGATCAAAGAAGCATTCGACTACCTGTACCTGCACCTCGCATCGCTTCCCAAAAACGGACCGGAAGATAAGGGACAGATTCCGGTGATCTTCGGGAAATATGACCCGGATATGCCCGTGGCGAGGCTGAAAGGTGCCGCCTGAGTTCCAACCGTTAGTGCGAACCGTCCACGTTCGCACACGCTATTCGGAGGCCTCTGGCCGGTCTTGCATGTCTGACCGGCCAGAGGCCTCCGAATAGTTTGCACGAAGCAGAGCTTCGCGCCATTCCGGAGTTGCTATAAACAGGAAGCCGCTCCGCGCCCGAGAGTCATTTTACCAAAAACCTCAACGACAATTGTATATTAGGAGATTTTACGCTTTTAAACCCTTTTAGCGACAGGCTCGATACGGGGATGATCGTCATCCAGGCGACCTGCAACCGATTATGAAGGATACCGGGCGAGTGAAATAATATTCCGGCTCGAATATTCCATTGCTGCGGGCGGATGTAGGATTTCAGCGCTTCCCGGCCCCTTACCGTTAAATGCGCTTCGTCGATGATAGTACCTGTACCGTATTCGGTTTCCTTTCGGAGCAATGCAGCCGAGTACCGGGCATAGGAGAGCCCTCCTGCCAACGAAAACCAGGACGTGGTGTGGTATTGGTATTGAAGGGAGAAATTCACCCCAAATGCTTTGATGAAATTGGTGTTGTGGTCAATCCGGATAAAGATCGAATCCGAAACACGGGTTGTATCCACACGTTGCGCAACACGCTCTTTGTCTCCGAAATAGGAGTGCGTCGGGTTGAAAATAAAAGTGGCCGAATGCCTGTTCCAGGTTTTAGATATAAATACACCCGGAATGGCCAGCCGCAATGGATGCTTGACGCTGTCGGCGCCGGTGAACATATAGTCCGTCGAAACAAATGCGCGGTTGATGTTCCATTCCGGCCCGAAATGGATGTCCTGCCATACCGGATTGCGGGATTTGGCCGGTGGCTGCGGGGCAAGGGGTAATGCAGGCTTTTTCACCAGCTTGCTCAAATCGCTGGTCATACTTCTAAAATGGCCTGCGAGTGGGGCCAGGTTGTTGAGCGGTATTTGTGCAGGAGCCGAATGGGTATTCCTTTCATGGCTAAAAGATGGAACTGTTTCTTGTGGTGGTTGTCCGGACTTCAAACTGTTGACCGGAGAGGCGTCGTCGTTTTGGCGGGCAGCGGAACTGGGAAATGCACCATTTTCGCTTTCTTCGTTAGCATGGCCTGAGAATTTGCCGGGTTCTTTTCCGCTTTCGTCGGTAGCGCGACCTGGAAATGTGCGAGGTTCATTCCCGATTTCGCTGGTACCGCGGCTGGGAAATGCTCTACGCTCCTTCTCGTGTGCGCCTGATGGTACGCGCGTGTCTCGCGAGGGCGTGGCGTGGGCTTGCGCGGCGCCTGTGCGCACGCGCACAGCGCCAGCCGGAGGGTTCACAGAAGGATTGTTTTTGTCTTCAATGCCCCCGGTTTTTGGAGTGGCGGGATTATAGGTTACAACATCTGAAACTCCGGGATTTGTTGTGGCAACGGCATCTGTTGCATTGGTAGTTTTTAATGGGCTCATGTCAACCCTTTCCGTCTCAGATTTTAAAGCATTTGTTTCCGGATTTGTCTTAACCGTCGCAGAATCTTGAATGGTTGGTTTAATGAATTGATTTTCAGTTGATTTTTGATTTTTTGTTTCTGCATTCAAAACAATCAATGCAACTACCGTGGCTGTCGCTACGACCGAAACTCCCATCAGTAATCCTTTAAACTTAGCGATCGACTTCCACACGCTGGAAAGCTGGCCCTGACCGTTCGCTCCCTGACCTGCCGTATTGTCCAGCATATCGCGCATTTCCGCCCACGCGTCGTCCGCCGGGATTTCGGGATCCGGAAGCGGGTCGTGGAGAAACTTGTTGATATGTTTGTCTTTCCTGTTCATCAGAGGAGGTTTTCAAAAATTACTTTCAACCTGTTCCTGCTTTCGCTCAAATGCCATTTGACGGTGCCTTCGCTGATCGTAAGTGCCGCTGCAATTTCTTTGATCGAAAAACCATCCATATAATACAAGCTGCAAATCCTGCGTGTGGCAACGGGCAGTTGCATCAGGTATACGTGAATGTCGTTGGCGGAGAGTTGTTCAAAAGGATTTTCCTGAGACACAAACCCCATTTTATCCTCGATTTCCACGTAGTCGAATGCTTGTGTTTTGCGGTCGCGGAGCATGGTGAGGGCTGCATTGCGGACAGTTGTGTACATCCAGCTGAAAAATTCACCCTTTGCCGCGTCGTACTGATCGATATTCGCGAACACTTTCAGCATGCCATTGTTGATCGCCGTCACGATGTCGTGCTTATCCTCGAAAAAGTTTTTACAAAGCGCGAACAGGACAGGGTAAAATTGCCGGTACAATTTTTCCTGACTCTGGCGCTCCCG
>CAMLNK010000548.1 GCA_946481035.1 uncultured Dyadobacter sp.
CAGACGAGCACCGCCGACGCATTGATGGCGCGTTTGTATTATACTTTCAAAGACCGCTACATGTTGACCTTGTCGACACGCCGTGACGGTTACTCAGCATTCGGGCAGAAAAACCCGCGCGCCACATTCGCTTCCGCGGCATTGGGATGGGTATTTACGGATGAGCCTTTCATTAAAATCAACGGATTGAACTACGGTAAGCTGCGTATATCGTATGGTAGCAACGGAAACCGGGACATCGGCCGTTATGATGCGTTGGCCAACCTGGCAACCGGGAAATACCTGCACGTGAATTCGGGCGGTACGGTGTATCAGGTAAGCCAGCTGTACGTAGACAGGATGCAGAACCCGAACCTCAAATGGGAGCGGACCAACTCGCTTAACTTAGTTATTGATTTTGTTTTGTTAAATAACAAAATCGACGGTAGCCTGGAATTGTACAAATCTTCCACCCGCGACCTGCTGGTGAAACGCGCGTTGCCGAACGTGCTCGGTTTCGACTACGTACTCGACAACCTGGGGCAGATCGACAACAAAGGTCTTGAATTGAGCCTGAGCTCGAACAACATGAAACGCGACAACTTCTCGTGGCGCTCGACCCTGAACTTGCAGATGAACCGCAACAAGATCGTGCATTTGTATGGTAACAAAACAGCTATCAAAGATGCTTCGGGCAATGTGATCGGCGAGCGCGAGTCGGACGATATTACCAACAAATGGTTTATCGGCCACGCGATCGACGAGATCTGGAACTACAAGGTAATCGGTGTGTGGCAGGTGGAAGAGGCCGAAGAGGCTAAAAGATACGGTGTGAAACCGGGCGACCACAAGATCCTTGACGTCAACAACGACGGTAAGTTCACCAACGACGACAAGGTATTCCAGGGTTACCAAAGCCCGCGAGCACGCATCACGGTCCGCAACGAGTTCAACCTGTTCAAAAACTTTGATGTATCGTTCATGATGTATTCGTATGTAGGACAGAAAGGCGAATTCAACCAGATGAAAAACCGCCCCGGATTTCCTGACCGGAGCAGCTCGTACGTATTCCCTTACTGGACTGCCGAGAATCGCAACAACGAATGGGCGAGGCTTTATTCGAGCGAGGGTTCTGCAACCGGGTACAGCGTGTACCAGAGCAAGTCGTTCCTGCGTTTCGAAAGCCTTGCAATTGCCTATACTATCCCGAAAAACCTGGTACAGCGTGTCTCTGTTCAGAACCTGCGCCTGTATGCTAACGTGAGAAATATCGGGTTTATCTCTAACTGGAAATTCTGGGATCCTGAAAACGGTACCAACAATGCGACGAATCAGAACCTGACGTATTCGGTTCCGAGCCCGCGCATTTTTACAATGGGCATCGATATCACCCTTTAATATCCATTATTCCAATTGAGTCAAAATGAATACCATATATCAAAAATCAAAAAGGATTCTGACCATTTCCTGCGTATTGATGGGAATGACAGTCGTGAGTTGCAAGGATGGCTGGCTCGCGCCGGAACCGTTGTCGTTCTACAACCCTGATGAAACGTTTAACGACGTTGGAGGATTACGTTCGGCCATCGTGGCTTGCGAAAGGAATATGCGCCTCGAGTGGTACGGCGATGCGCCTCCGATGGTGACCGAGTCGATTTTTTCGGATATTGCTGTGGAAGGGACGACGGACAAGTCCGGACCGGCTCAAAACCTGAACTTGCTCATCACTCCGGATGCGCAGCTCAACAGCGGTGACTACAACAAAATCGGCTGGTATTGGAGCGAAGGTTTCAAGGGGGTGAAATATGCCAACGTGGTCATTTCAAGGATCAATCAGCCTACCAACTACAAGGACGAAGCAGAAAAGAACGCCCTGCTTGGCGCGGGCTATTTCCACCGCGCGGCACGTTATTACCGGCTTACGCAGCAATTCGGGGACGTACCGCTGATCCTGGATGAAATCTCCGGCCCGAAGCTCGACTTCAAATCGACCAAACGTGAGGTGATCCTGAAAAAAATGAAGGAAGACCTGGAATTTGCTGAAAAATGGGTGCCTGCCGTTACCGATAAGGGAACAGTGAACAAAGGCTCGGTAAGCCATTTGCTCACCAAAGTGAACCTTGCTCTCGGGTTGTTCGACGATGCCATTAAATCGGCCAGCAATGTGATCGACGGCGGTACGCACAAGCTTATGACAGCCCGTTTCGGTGTGGATGCCAACAAGCCCGAACGCAATGTGATCTGGGACTTGCACCGCCCGGCCAACAAGTCGATCGGTGCCAACACGGAAGGCCTGATGATGGTGATCGACCGGGTGAGCATCGACGGAAATATCGATGGCGGTATCCAGTTGATGCGCAACACGGTTCCTTTCTGGCATAACAACATCAATACCCCTGCCGGAAATCGCGGAACCAGCGACGTGGCCGGGATCGCCATTGATCAGGTGACTACGATCGGCCGCGGGATTGGCCGCGTGCGCCCGACCTACTATTCGCAGGAAGGGGTCTGGGACGATAAAAATGACCTTCGCCACGCTCCCGGTAACTGGACCAGGATGGAAGATCTTCTTTACAATCACCCCGATTTGAAATCGAAACTAAACGACCCGTACTACGGCAAGCACCTGCAATTCAGGAATGACGCCGGCGCGGTTCTGACGATTGATACGATCCGCTGCTGGTTCGACTGGCCGAATTATAAACTGTACATCGAAGATCCATTGAAAGTGCAGCCAAACGGTGGTAATACCGACTGGTACGTGTTCCGTCTGGCGGAGACTTACCTGCTGCGTGCGGAAGCATATGCGTGGAAAGGTGACTTCGTGAATGCAGCGAAGGACGTGAATGCAGTCCGTACCCGTGCCAATTGTGCCCCTTACAAGCCTTCGGAGATCAATATAGGCACTGTGCTCGACGAGCGCGCACGTGAGCTGTATTTCGAAGAGCCGCGTAAGACCGAGCTGACCCGCGTCGCCTACATTTTCGCGATGACCGGCAAGCCCGCCCCGAATGGTAAAACTTACAACATGGAAACCTTCTCCGAGAGCAATTACTTCTATGACCGCATCATGGAGAAAAGCGATTTCTATAACAAAGGTGTAAAAACCCGCCACGCCGACGAATACACCATGAGCCCATACCATGTGCTCTGGCCCGTTCCGCAACCGGCGATCGACGGCAACAGCCAGGGCCGCATTAACCAGAACAAAGGTTATAACGGCTTCCAAAACAACGTGCCGCCATTGACCGAGATCCCGGCTAAGGAATTGTAATTGGTTAAGATAGAAGTTAAACAAAAAGCGCAGAATCAAGCCTCGTGTCAGATTCTGCGCTTTTTTTAGTCCCTTCTAATCCCTTCTCAACTCTTCACCAGCCGCCAATCCTTAGGCGACACTCCAAACCGCGTTTTGAACACCGTCGAAAAATAACTTTGCGACGTAAATCCGGTCTGGTCGGCGATTTCGGCCACGGTCAGGTCGGGGTTGCGGAGCAATGCGCAGGCTTTTTCGAGGCGGAGGTTGAGGATCAGGTCATTGGTGCCGCCGCCGAGCAGCGCTTTGGTTTTGCGGAAAAGCTGTACGCGGGACAGTCCCATTTCCTTGCCGATGGATTCCACGGTAAGGGTAGGGTCGTCGAGCCGCGAAACGATGAGTGCGCGGAGCTCATTCACAAATTTCTTGTCGAGGCGGGATATGCCGGAGTCCGTTTCGCCGATGTTCCTGCCGACCTGTGCGGATTGCAGCAACTGCCGGTTTGTGAGAAGGCTGCGGATGCTTTCCTGCAAAAATTGCGGACTGAAAGGCTTCGTTACATACATGTCCGCACGCGCCTGCATGCCTTCTACCTGCTGCTCGGGCGTATTTTTGGCCGTCAGCAGGATCACCGGGATATGCGAGGTGCGCATATCGGCTTTGAGCGTGGATGTGATCTGCAAACCGTCCATGCCGGGCAGCATCACGTCGCAGACGACCAGATCGGGTATGGTTTCGAAGCACTGGTCGAGCCCCGCCTTGCCGTCGGTGGCGGTAATGACCTCGTACTGGTTTTGCAACAGGCCGGTGACAAAGCCGAGCAAATCTTCATTATCCTCGATTATAACCACGGTAGGGAGGTCCTGTCGGTCGGTTTGGATGGTCTGAGCCTCCGGTTCAGGGCTTGTAGCCGCCCAGGCAACGGATTTTTCGATGGTATCGGCCGCGGGATCGGCAATATCCTCCGGTCGGAAATGCGCATTTCCGAGGGGCAATGTGACGGTGAAAGTAT
>CAMLNK010000549.1 GCA_946481035.1 uncultured Dyadobacter sp.
CCAAAAAGCAGGCTGGCAGCCGTCCGGAATGATTCCCTAAATTTCCGGAAACCTACCACAGCTTATGTATGAGCCAGTCGATTAACAATTCCATTTCGGAACTCTATACCACCCTTATTGTGAAAAGTGAGCCCCGGGATCTGCTTCCATTCCTCACAGAATATGCACATGCGAACAAAATCGCATTAGAGCAGGCAATCAAAAAAGCCAGAATTTATTGGCTTGACTACGTTAACCTTTCGGATGATCCGGCTTTTGCCCACCTAGGCGGCCGTTCCGGCTGGGGACGACGGGCAAACGACCAGCAGTTCGATATAATCGTTCTAAGCGCCATTGCCGTGTTGGATGAAAGGGATATTAAGCGTTGGGATGAGACATTAGTATATCTCAACCGGCTTGACAATCCATTGGTATTAGAAATCCTCGAATGGGCAAAGCCCGCATGGATAGGCACTTACCTGCTGGCTCAACTTAGGCCCCAAGGTTCGCCAGCTTTTAATTACTTCTTCCTCCGACTATTGGGAGATCGTCAGTTGGTCGCCTTCGACCCTGAACTCTTCGCATTGTCCCTGGCGAGCTTTTCGACGTTTACCAGCACCCCTCCGCAGCAGCTTGCTTACATCGAACGAATCACCGGCGACGTGGTCGCCTACCAGCGTGATATTCCGTTGCTCTTTGAATACGAAACATCCATTCACAAGCAGCTTTTCGCCGGTACGCCCGGCTCGCCAAAATGGGACACGGCGATCTGGGGAAAGATTTTCACCAAGCTGCTGGCTGACAGCAAAATGGATCGCAGCTGGTTTATCAAACACAGCATCATTGTCCAGACCAAAGAATGGAATCCTAACCTGAGGTCTTTTTTCCGGAAACGACTGGAAGAAGCCTCTCCTTCGGCAACCGAATTGCTAATAGTCCAGGATTTAATTTTCATTTGCCTCGGTGTACCACTAAATACTGTCATCGCCTTTGCTATCGACCTTATCTACAAAATCTGGAACCAGGAGGCATTCGATTTTCAGTCTTTTTTGGAATTTGCGAAACCCGTCATGATACGCACAGATTGCAAAGGAGCGATACGCAAAATACTGGCCATCCTTGACAAAACAGCCGCGCAAAAGCCGCAGCACCGAGGCGCCATAAGCCATCTCACCGCCGATAGACGCGCCGCAGACCAATAGACCGACAGAGCCCTACTCGCTCCGCAAACTCCGCACCGGGTCCAGCATTGCCGCGCGCAGGCTTTGGAAGCTCACGGTCAGCAATGCGATAACGGTCATGAGCAGCCCTGCCGCAACAAAAAGCCACCAGGAAATGGCAATCTTGAACTCGAAATTCTGCAACCATTGGTCCATCAGGTACCAGGCAATGGGCGAAGCGATAATGATCGCTATAACGACGGGTTTCAGGAAATCGCGGGAAAGCAGGGCTACGACGCTGCCTACGGTGGCACCCAGCACTTTCCTTACACCTATTTCTTTCTTCCGCTGCTCGGCGGTGAATGTAGCGAGGCCGAAAAGTCCCATGCCGGCGATCAGAATGGCTAAAATGGTGGCCACTTCGATCAGTCTGGCGGTGCGTGTTTCGGATTGATAGGCCTGGGCAAGGGTATCGTTGAGGAAGCTGTATTCAAAAACCTGATCGGGGAATGACCCGGTCCAGGCTTTTTCGATATGGGTCAACGCGGCCTGAATGGAGGCGGCGCTGGCGTTTTCGCTTTGCAGCTTGATACCCGCCTGGTAAAAATTGTTGGGAACAACCTGGATAATGGTCGGATCAATCTTCTGGTGCAGCGAGTTGACGTGGAAATTCCGGGCCACGCCCGCGATCGTGGCGAATTCATCGCCGTCGCCGTAGTAGACCCTCTGCCCCACTGCGGCGGCCGGATTGGAGACGCCTATCCGGTCCAGAAATACTTCATTGACAATGATCCTGAAATTGGTGGTATCGCTGTCTTTCAGCGGCTCGCCGGCCAGCATTTGAATGCCGTAGGTGTCCAGATAATGCGAATCGCCCATTTTCATCTGGGTTTTGACCTGAACTATCTTAGGTCCCTGCCGGTATTCCATCGCCTGCATCCAGTTGCTCTCTGCCGACGCGCTATTGAACGAAAAGCTTACGTCTTTCACTTGCACGGAGCGTACCAGCTCCTCACGAAGCGTGTGCAGCTTTTCGGGCTTATTGTCGGGCAATCCCACGGTGATGATGGCCGATTTGTTAAAACCGAGATCGGCGTGGCGGAAGAAATCGAGTTGCCGGTCGATCAGCATTGCGCAGCAGATCAGTACCAGCGAAACGGCAAATTGCACTACTACCAGCCCCTCGCGCATCGAAAACCATTGTCCTGCCGGCGAGGCCGCATTGTTTTTGAGTGCCCAGATCGGCGCCATACCCGACAGGCGCAAGGCAGGATAAATGCCTGCCAACAGCGTCGTCAATATCAGCAAGCCCCCTGCGAACAATGCGGTTTGAGGGGCAAACAGGTCCTGGGATGTCAATGGAACCGCCAGTGCGGCCGCGAGGATGGGCAATAGCAATACGCTGAGCACCAGGGCGACGATACCTGCAAAAAAGGTGATCAGCCCCGCCTCGGTAAGGAACTGGTAAATCAGCGATTTACGGCTACTGCCTACCGCCTTCCGTATGCCCACTTCCTTCGCGCGCTTGAATGCCTGGGCTGTGCTGAGGTTGATGAAGTTGAAACAGGCGATGAGCAGAACGAGCGCGCCAATGACCGAAAGGGTTTTCAGCAGACCTACATTCGCGCTTCTGCCGGCGAGGTTACCGGTGTAATGCACTTCCGACAAATGATTGAGTTTGAAACGCTTGTCGGGCAACATATCCTTACCCATGTATTTCACAACCACATTTTCGAAACGTCCCGCAAGTTGCTTCGCATCCACCCCTTTTTTGAGTAGCACAAACACCTGAAAATTGTCATTCCATCCATTCCACTTATTTTCCTCGAAACCAGGGTCAATCTGCTTGACCGTAGCAAAAGACACCAGCATATTGAAAGGAAAGCTGGTGGTGACCGGGTAGTCTTCCACGACGCCGGTTACTGTCAGGTCCTGTTTGTTGTCCAGCCGGATCGCTTTTCCGAGCACATCCACAGCCCCGAAATACTTTTCCGCATATGCACGCGTGAGCACAATGCTGTTCGGCTGGGCTAATGCGTGGGCGGGATCGCCCGCGATCCAGGTGTAATCGAGCGTGCGGAAAAGGCCATTATCTGCAAACACGAATGACTCGCGGAACTTCTTTTCACCGCCGGCCGCCATTGTCCTTCCTCCCGTTTGCATAAGCGGGGCGATGATCTCGGCCTCGGGCAGGTCGGCCCTTAGCGCGTTGGCCATGCCGGTGTAGGTACCCGGGTAAGTATGGTTCTCTTTGATATTCTCGGTTTCGACCCTGTAAATCCGGTCCAGATTCGATTGCGACAGGTCGTAGCTCGTCTCGTGCCTCACCACCAGGAAGATCAGTATCGTACAGGCCATTCCTACGGCCAGACCGGTTACATTAATGAAGGAATAGCCTTTACCGTTGAAAAAGCTCCTGAAAGCGATGGTTAAGTGGTTTTTGATCATGACCGGTCTCAATGTTTACGTCCGCTTCGCGCATTACCAATGACATGCCAGCATTGGATAAGCGCTCATACTGAGGCACCCGGCCCATTTCTTATCAATCCTTACCAAGAAAATTGTCCGCTTTCGAACGGTTACCGTGCCAAATGCGGACATAGGTACCACCCGACCGTTAAATAATTAATTCTACAAATAAGTAGAACTAGTAAGTAAAAGGTAAAGGCACGGTTACTTCCTCCTCCAAACAACTTTTAATCTCCATGAACATCACTGACGACGACAGACAACAAATTGAAAAACTACGCCTGATTGTCCAGGAAGCGGAAAACACCGGTAACCTGGAAATGATGACCGCAATCCTTGCCGACGACCTCACCGTGATCGCCCCCGGCGCGCCCATCATCCGGACGAAAGCAGGCGGTGTCGATTTCCTCCGGTCCTGGTTCGATGCTTTCTTCATCAAGATCTCCTACAAATCGGAGGACATCGAAATCCGCGGCGACCTTGCCTACGAATGGGCGATTTACCAGCAGACCACTACCGACAAACAAACGGGCCAAAAAGCGTCGGAAACCGGCAGGATGCTCTGGATTTACAAGAAATACAACGGGCAATGGCTGCAACATTTTATCATCTGGAATACAGCCGATTAAAGAA
>CAMLNK010000550.1 GCA_946481035.1 uncultured Dyadobacter sp.
ATTAGCTAAATGTTCGTTAAATTTGTTAGTGCAACTAAATTCTGTGGTTATGAAGGTTTTACTGGATATTAAAGACGAAAAAGCGCAGTTTGTTTTAGGCTTGCTCAGACGGCTTCCGTATGTCAAAGTAAAGCCTTTTACGCCATTTCAGTTTGAAGTGATCGATAGCACCAGAACTGCATTGGAAGAATTGCAACTGATCAAAGAAGGCAAACTCGAAGCCCGGGACGCAGAAGAGTTGCTAAATGAGATACTTTGTAAAGACGACGCCGGAGTTTGATTCCAGACTTAAAAAACTTCTAAAGAAATACCCTTCATTGTCCTGTGAATTCAGGGATCTGGTATTGTTCCTTGCCCAGAATCCCGGAAATGGAATTTCATTAGGACAGGGTTGTTACAAGAAAAGGCTTTCTATCGCCTCCAAAGGGAAGGGGAAGTCAGGAGGCGCTCGTGTGATCTATTATGTCCATGTTTCAAAGACTACCATTTATTTACTTACAATCTTCGATAAAAGCGAACGTGAATCTTTGTCACCGATAGAGTTGAAAGAATTGTTATCTACGCTCGATCGCAGTTAAAAACTTTAATACACACATTATGTCACAAGCAAACGACCTCGGCCGCTGGGGCGAAACTACCGCAGCATCCTTCCTCATCGAAAAAGGCTTCAAAATCATCGCCAAAAATTACCGCAATTGGCAGTCCGAAATCGATCTGATCGTCTCAAACGACAATATTCTGGTTTTCGTGGAAGTGAAAACGCGGACCGGTACGGCATTCGGGATGCCGGAAGAATTCGTGAATGCGACGAAGGCAAAGCTCGTTATGCGCGCCGCCGAGCAGTACATTTTTGATACCGATTGGGAGCATGACGTCCGTTTCGACATCGTTTCGATCCTCAGGTTACCCGATGGCTCTACCGACATCCGCCATATCGAGGACGCATTTAGCCGGTAACGTTACCCGAGGTTATAAGTAGAAACCCATTCACAGCATATTTTGAAGATATTCTTTAAGTATTTCAAAATCTGACTGTAATGAAAGAGGATTTGGTACTGAACCGGCGGCAAATGCTCAAAAGCGGTGCGCTGTTGCTTGCGTCCACAGCATTTGACAAGACTGATCCCTTCGAAACCCGCCACGCATTGGCTCCGAAATACCAGATCGGCGCCTGCGATTGGTCGGTAGGACGGCAGCTGAGCCCCGAGGCGTTCGAACGGGCGAAGCAGATCGGCTTGCATGGTATTCAGGTAAGTTATAATACGGGAAAAGACGAAAAAGGCCTTTCAGCTCCGGAAACCTTGCAGGCTATCCGCGACGCGTCCGCACGTACGGGGGTGAAGGTTTCGAGCCTGGCGATCGGCGAGTTGAACCGCGTTCCTTATAAATCGCAGCCGAAAACGGAAGAATGGGTTTGGAACAGCGTCGACGCGGCCAAAGCATTGGGTGTGAAAGTGATTTTGCTCGCATTTTTTTCCGATGGCGACTTGCGAAATGACGATGCCGGTAAAAAAGCGGTGATCGAACGCTTGAAAAAAGTAGCGCCGCACGCCGAGAAGCAAGGCATTACATTGGGTATCGAATCGTGGCTGAGCGGGCAGGAGCATTTGGATATCATCCATGCGGTAGGTTCGAAGGCGGTAAAAGTGTATTACGACTTCCGCAATTCTACGGACGCAGGTCATGACATTTTCAAAGAAATACCGATGCTTGGCAAAGACCTCATTTGCGAAATCCACATGAAAGAAAACGGCCAGCGCCTCGGCGAAGGCCCGCTCGACTGGCCGCGTGTGGCAAAAGCGGTGAAAGACATCGGTTACGAAGGCTGGATGCAGATCGAAGGCGCCACGCCGCAGGGCGCCGAGATTATCCCATGTTACCAGCATAACCTTAACTATCTCAAAGGACTATTTCTAACCTAGAAGGTTGGGAATAAAGGAGGAAAGGGAGGATGGAAGGATTTTACTTCTTCTCTTTCCTCCATCCTCCCCTTCCTCCTTCAAACAAGCATGATGAATATCACCAACGCTTTACCGCTCCGCAAAACCGGTATTCTGGCAGGAAGCATCCTGCTGGCTTCCGCTTTCAGCATTATTTCAATCCCAGATGGGCAGGAACGGCCGAAACAATCCGCCTCGCCGGTCGCTGTTGCCGGTGATTCCTCGCGGCTGTACGTGCCCGACGACCTCGAAGCCACATTATGGGCCGAAGCGCCGATGTTTTACAACCCGACCAACATGGATATCGACGCCAAAGGCCGGGTATGGATCACGGAGGCGGTTAATTACCGTGATTTTAATACGAAACCCGCCGAACGTCTCAGCCACAAGCAGAAAGGCGACCGGGTAATGATCCTGGAAGACCGCGACGGCGACGGCAAGGCCGAATCTTCGAAAGTATATGTGGAAGATTCGCTGCTGACGGCGCCGCTCGGCATTGCGGTAATTGGCAATAAAACCATCGTTTCCTGCGCGCCTAACCTGCTCGTGTACACGGACACGAATGGCGATGACAAACCCGACAAACGCGAGGTGTTCCTCACCGGCTTCGGAGGTTTCGACCACGACCATTCGCTGCATTCACTGATCGTCGGGCCGGACGGGAAGTATTATTTCAATACAGGCAATGCAGGCCCGCATAATGTCACCGATAAAAGCGGCTGGACATTGCGCAGTGGTAGTCTTTACGTGGGCGGAACGCCATATAACAAGAAGAATGAAGGTAACCAGAAGTCGGACGATGGCCGCATTTGGGTGGGCGGGCTTGCATTGCGCATGAATCCCGACGGTACCGGCCTGAAAGTGCTCGGCCATAACTTCCGCAACAGCTACGAGGTGTGCCTCGACAGCTATGGCAATATGTGGCAAAACGATAACGACGACCAAGTAATCACTTGCCGGGTCTCTTTTTTACAAGAAAACGGCAATGCAGGCTACTTCTCGGCCGACGGTACCCGCTACTGGCAAGCCGACCGCCGCCCCGGGCAGGATATTTTCACTACCCACTGGCATCAGGAAGATCCGGGCGTAATGCCGGCAGGCGACAATTCCGGCGCAGGTTCGCCTACCGGAATTGTATTTTATGAAGGAGATGAATTAGGTAAAAACTATCGCGGTACATTGCTGAGCTGCGAGGCCGGGCGCAATGTAATCTTCGCTTATCAGCCCAAACCACAGGGAGCTGGCTTCGCATTGCACCGCCGCGACCTGATCAGCTCGTTTCCCCAGGTTTCGGAGCGGTATGAATGGTACGAAACAGACCAGGATTACCGCAAATGGTTCCGGCCGTCGGATGTGGCGGTGGGGCCCGACGGGGCCATTTACGTAGCCGACTGGTACGATCCCGTGGTAGGCGGGCACGCAATGAAAGACAAAAAAGGCTATGGCCGCATTTACCGCATTACGCCGAAAGGCAGGAAGCTCGCAACGCCAAAATTGGATTTTACTACTACCGCAGGGTTGGTTAATGCATTGAAAAACCCGGCCATTAATGTCCGTGCACTGGGCTTTGAAGGACTAAGGGCAAAAGGCGAGGTAGCGGTACCGGAGGTTAAGCAGTTAGTGACGGTTGAAAATCCATACCATCAGGCGCGGGCCATTTGGCTTTTGGCGCAACTGGGAGAGCAAGGCAATGCTGAGGTGGTGAAGCTGTTATCGTCACCGAATGCAATGCACCGGCTGGCGGCTTTCCGTGCATTAAAATCGACCGGCAAGGCGAATGCTTATTTCGAACAGATGTCCAGAGACGCTGACCCGTCAGTGCGGCGGGAAGTGGGCATAGCATTGCGCGATGTTCCTTATGATGAGGCATTTAAGAGTATTTCAAACCTCATTAAAAACTACGACGGCAAGGACCCGTGGATGCTGGAAGCGATTGGTGCGGCTGCTGACGGGAAGGAGGCTAAGGTGTATGCCTACGTGCGCGAAGCATTCAAGGCCGACCCGCCTAACTGGCAACCCCAGCGCGCAGCACTGGCATGGCGATTACATCCCGTATCGGCCGTGGAAGAATTGAAAGTACGTGCGGGCTCGCCCAAAGTTTCGGAGCCTGAGCGCCGCAAGGCATTGACGGCCATTGGTTTTATTAAAAACAAAAAAGCGGCAGAGGCGATGATCGCATTGTCCAAATCTACATTGCCGGACGTCGCATCGCAGGCTTCCTACTGGATCAATTTCCGCAAAAACAACGACTGGGCCGATCTCATGAACTGGGAAGAGGCCACGGCGCAGGTGATGACG
>CAMLNK010000551.1 GCA_946481035.1 uncultured Dyadobacter sp.
GGAAAGCAGCGGGTGCGCCGAACTGAGCAACGCGAAAGGCAATGCAGCTAACCAAAGCAAAACCAGAAGCAATTTGGCGAGCCATACGGACAAAACAGATCCGTAGACAAGGCCCGCAACGGGCGCTGCCAGAAGGAAAAATGGGATATGCAGCCGCGAGCCGTAGGTCTGATAACTGATAAAAAAGCAGAAGATGAGGAAGCTGAGCAAAGCAAGTCCGGCATACCATTTGGCAGCTTTGGGCAATCGCGCAAAAAACAGGAGCGGAATGCCGAGGAGGATCAGCCAGATACCGAAGAAGTTGTGGGCAAAATCCTCGTTGAAATTCAGCTTGTTCATTTTAAACGGCATCCCGAGGCGAGGTATATCGAGGGGGACACCCATTGCTGCGTGCAGGTTTTTGAGCTCGTTTTGGAGAAAATCGTTGTAGCGGTTGCCGGGCGACACGAAGCCCAAATGCAGAAAAACATGCTTGGAAACCGAGGAAACATAATCCGCCGGCCCTGTAAAAGTGTTTTTGTTGCCGGAGCTGATCGTACCGACCGGCGACCCGAAAATTTCCCAGGTCCGGTACCAATAGGGCACATTCAGCGCAAGGGTAAGGAGCAGTGAAACGGTAACGAATCCAGCAATGTGCTTCCGGAACGCCGGATTTCGGATCATCGAGATTAACAGGTAGCCGCCAAACGGAAGCGCGTAAAAGAGGAAAGTCCCCTTCGTCATCATGCCGCATGCACAGCATAGCGGAATGAGGTACAGGCTCGCCAAACGGTTGTTTTGGGTATAATCAAAAACAAAAAATGCTGTGGCAAGAATGAAAAAGGCCACTACCAGGTCATTCTGGGTCGTCATCGATTCCAGGACGACGATCGGCAATGTGGCGGCAAAGCCCAAGCCGATCCGGAGTGCGCCGGGGGATTTTGAAAACAGCCTGATAATCATCGAAACCAGCGCCAGCACACCCGCCAGACAGCACCATTGCAGCAGCTGGAAATAACGTTCCGAGCCGGAAAGCAGGAAGGTATGCAGATGAACGTATTCCGAAAAAGGGCTGAAAGAGATCGAACGTTCGATGTGCGAGGCGTAATGCGCCACGTTTCCCTGCTGTATCCAGTAGCCAAGCCTGCTGAGGTGATAGCTGAGCGAATCCTGATTGTTTGGAATGGCAACAATGGCGACGATCCAGGTAATGGAAGCAATAATGGCCAGCATTGCAACCGTCCACGGGCCGAGTTCTTTGAAAAAACTCAGGGTGCTATCCATCCAGCGCCTGCCGATGGACCGGAAAGTTATACGATGAATGCTCCTCTGCTTGTACCATATTCCGGCCAGCACCGCATTAAAAACGGCCCAGCTGCCGGCAATCGCAATGCGGTTGATCAGATTGAAGATTCCCAGGACCTCTGTACTGATGGCAATAAAAAGGAAGACGAAAATGGCGGCAAAAATCAGCGAACGGCGAAATGACTGGTCCGTGTCTCTGTAAAATGCCACATAGCAGTTCGCTGTGGCCAGCACCATCGCCGTTGGGATCAAAAGGATCATAGGTAAGGCAAGTCCTGTTCGGCAAATACGAGCCGCAAACTAACTATTTCGCAGCAAAGAACCGCATTAACTTGCTGTGCCGGACCGCTCGCGTGCTGGAAAAAGTAAATGCATTTGCGTAATAAGTGCTTGAACCGAAGTGACTTTGGATGTGTGATTTCCGAAGATTATTTCGGCTTCAAAACCATTTTCGACTTCGGACACCCGGATGAGGCAGGCGGCATCCCGGTACCGGCTGACGCCGAGCCCTTCCCTTTGCAGTGCCCGTTTTGTCCAAAAGAGCGTTTTTTCAGAGCCTTCGAGGTAAATCTGTGCATTATCTACCGGCTGATGGATGGTAAATGTGCCGGTAGCGCGATCGAAAGGGAAGCCACTCCGGGCAAATGTGGCTTCGAATGCACCATTCAGTACGAGGTCTTCGGGTAATCCTGCCAGGATAGTCCCGCCAGGGGGCATTAGCCAGAGCTCATCGGCAGTTTGCAGCGCCAGGTCCAGCTCGTGCGTGCTGAGCAGGATCGCCTTGCGCGTATCATGTGCGAGCGTGTGCAAAAGGCGCATCATTTCGACGCGGTTAGGGAGGTCGAGGTGGGCCGTCGGCTCATCGAGCAGGATCAGCGGCGTGTCCTGTGCGAGCGCGCGGGCTAGCATAACTTTTTGTCTTTCACCGTCGCTGAGCTGATGCATATGGCGGTCGAGTAGCGGGGTAATGCCGGTTTGTTCAATGCTTTGGGCTATTTTAAAATAATCGTCCTTTGTCAGCGAACCCAGCCAGCCGGTGTACGGTGTGCGTCCCAATGCAACCACTTCGCGTGCTGTAAGATTGCCTGCGTCGATCCGGTCGGTCAGTACGAGGCTGAGCTTTTGGGCGAGTTCAACCGGTTTTAAGGTGCCGAGCGGGCGGTCATCGATCATGATTTCGCCTGCCAGTACCGGTTGGAGGCCGCTTAGTGTGCGCATCAGGGTGGATTTACCTGCACCATTTGAACCTAGCAAACATACCAGGCTACCGGGGCGGAGCTGTAAATCGAGCGGGCCCGCGACTGTTTGTTCCGTACGGGACGACCGGTAACCGATCGCCAGCGAGCGGGTTTCGACTATGGCTTTCTGGTCTTTCATGAAAATGAGGAACGTAGGTTATTGCGCCGGATAATGATCCAAATGACCACCGGAGCGCCCAGCAGGGACGTCACGATGTTGATCGGGATGACGGTTTGTGTGCCCGGAAGCTGAGCAATAATGTCGCAAAGCAACAGCAGCACGGTGCCGGTAAGACAGGTCGCCGGAATAAGCACCCGGTGATTGGACGTTCCGAGCAGTGATCGCGTAATGTGCGGAATGGCGATGCCCACGAAGCCGATCGGTCCGCAGAAGGCGGTTACGCTGCCGGTGAGCAGGCTGGTGCTGAGCATTATCAGCAGGCGTGTCCGACCGACCGTGAGGCCCATACTTCTCGCATAATTTTCACCTAATAATAGCGCATTGAGTGACTTGGACGAAGCGAATGCAAGCAGCAAGCCACCCATGACCACACCGGCAAGTACATATAAATGGTAACCGGTAACGCCGCCCAGCGAACCGAAAGTCCACATAATGTATTCCTGCAACTGCTCAGGCTGACTGAAATATTGCCAGATACTGATGATCGAAAGCGTAATGGTGCCGATCATCACGCCCACGATGAGCAGGATCACATTGTCGCGGATGCGTCCGGCGATCAGCAGGATAAGCGCCAGGACACAGGCCGAACCCAGTGACGCCATCCCTATGATGAGCCAGCTCCCGGAAATACCCAGCTGGCTGATCGCATACATGCTCGCGCTGCTCCCGCCTGCAAGCATCACGGCGGCTACACCCAGGCCCGCGCCGGCGGTAATCCCCAGCTCCGAGGGTCCGGCCAGCGGGTTGCGGAAGAGCGTCTGCATTTGCAAACCACTTACAGAAAGGCCGCAGCCGGCCAGAATAGCGGTAATGGCTTTGGGCAAGCGTATTTTTTCAATAATAAAAAGCCACGCGCGGTTTTCCGATTCCCCGGTGGTCACGATCCGGAATACTTCTTTAAATGGTATCGCCACCGAGCCGAGCATAATATCCAGGCAAAACAGGGCGATGGCAAGAATCCCTAAAAAAAGCAATGTCCAGCTTCTGTTTTGAGTATGGTGTATCATTCAGGAAGCTGTTTGTAGTAAACAAGCTGATGGTCGGGCAGCAGCTCGGGATGGAAAATCCGGACCAGGTCGGCGAGTACCGTATGTGGGTTCACACTGCCCGATTCGAAAAAATCGTTGGAGCCCTGGTCGTTTACGAGGCGGTTGTAGCTGTACAGCCTGCCCGTTCGGGTTGCCTTGAAATCGGCGTACCGTGCATCCTGTGCGATAATGCTTTTTCGAGTGTCGCGGCTGTCGAAGCCTACATTGAGCCAGTAATCCGCCGTCAGGGCGAAAGGATACACCGCTTCAAAACTGAGCGGAAGGCTTCCCGTCGCTGGCGAGTCGTGCCAATGATAGTCGGCACCAGCATCCCGGAAAAAGCGGGCCATGTAACTATTGCCGGCGGGCATAAACCAGGCGTCTTTGGTATTCAGGCCGGAAAATACCGTGGGCTTTTTTGCCGCTTTTTGGGCAAGCAGCGAGAGCCGTTCATATTCTGCTTCCACCTGTGCAAATTTTTCGTTGACGAGCGCTTCCTTATC
>CAMLNK010000552.1 GCA_946481035.1 uncultured Dyadobacter sp.
TTTAGCCAATTTTAACCGCTTTTTAAGGCTTGTTTAATTGCGTTTTAATTGCTGTTTGGCTCTTTTGAGAAACGAAAACCGGCGGCGGCTTCTGCCTCGCCCGGTCGGCCAAAGGACTTTGTAAAACGCTATCAGCTTCTGCACATGACAGCCCGGAACAACTCTTTCGACGAACACGCGGTACTGCATGAGTTGAAGCAATTTCTCCCCGCATTGTCACCGGGAAGGACATTTACCCACCGGAATCCATTGCAGGCGTTTCAGCATCTTGGCTTTCACGATGCGCTGCGGCACGCATACGAAATGCTCGGCTGCCATACATCGCTTTCCCTGGAAGAATACCGCTCGCTGTACAATTCCAAAAGAGTGAAACCCGGTGTGCTGGAAAAAGTGCTGGTGGAGAAAAAAGGAACTGCAAAGACCTTTGAATGGCAGGATAAGGTATTAATGAAAAAGTTTCCGGCGGCCGATGCCGCGGCGGCAGTCGATGCAGCACCGCGGATCGGCCAATTGAGGAACAACTGGCAAAAACAATATAAAACCAACCCGGATGCCCGCATTCATCCGAGATTGTTCCGGATTTTGGGCAACTATCTCGACCACGGGGTTTCGGATTGGAAATTCCCGGTACGCGGGCAGGGCTTTCTCGATTCCATGCGCGAAATGGAGTCGAACAGTTTTGTCAGCGCATTCAATACGCCCCGGGCGCGTAACCTGCTTTTGCATACCAGCCCGTCCATCAGTGATTTGCTGACGGTGATTGTCGGCGACGAATCGCTTTTCAAACAATACCTGTTCGATCAGCAATTCGCCCACCGTGGCTGGTCGGGACTGGTGGCGACACTGGAAGGCGATCAGAGAAAGCTACCCAATGGCAGCAGCATTACTTTGCACGAGTTGATCATCTTCGAGCTGCTGCTGGAAATCGATGTGCTGGACGATCGCCTCGGCAGGCATTGGGAGCCTCTGGCTTCCCGGCTTACGGGCGTTCCCGAAGATTTGTTTGCCCCGGTCCCCGCCAATGAAAAGAGCGAAGTGCTCGCCATTTGGCAGGAAGCCGTTGAATGGAGTTACTATGAGGGAATATTGGACGGGTTAAGCCGCAGTCCGCAAAACTCCCTAAATCAGGCTGGCGGGCATATTTCAGGAACCACTGCCACAAACGCGCCGGATTCCCTTTGCATAGTCGGGAGGCCGTCGGTAATCCGGAACCTACCGGTCGGCCACCGCGCGTTTTCAAACAGTTATGACTACTCGCTCGATCCCGACGGGGAAGAATTGGAAAACATTCTGGAAACGGTAGTACCCTCGCTCGGTGCCGCCAATCTTGAATACTTCTTTTCACGGACCGCCCAGGCCGGCGCGGATGGTGACAATGCGTTGACCGACCAGATGATCGGGCTATTCGGTACCGCCGACAGCGCCAGCGGCGACCTCCGCACAGGCTTACCGGCCAAGCTCACCGAAGGATTCGAACCGATGCGGCTGCTCTGCGTCGTGGAGCATTTTCCCGAAACGGTACTGAAAGTGATCGACCGGCTTAATACCGTGAATTCGCCGCGGCCGGTCGCCCAGTGGTTCGTAAATCAATGGATGCACCTGGTGGTGATTGATCCCGTGTCCCGTGAACTCCGGGTTTTTAAAAACAGGAAAATGGTTGCCTATAAATCCGACCGTCGGCTCCCGGCGGCCCGGGCGGTTGAAAGTACCGTCCATTAAAATATTCGCTATCGGTGGCTGGTGATTGGTGAGGCCGCATTGCTGATTAATACCGGTCGTCGATAGCTTTTTTTGATTGCGTATATGTTTTGGAATGATCTCCATTTTGACGGTTTGACACTAGCTTATCTGGTAACCGGGTTCGCTATCACGCTCCTGGCCGTCTGGAATGGCCGCAGCACATTCCGCGGGCAAAAGCAATGGCCCCGTTTTGTCTGCACCGTGGCAGTTTTTTGTATCGGGTACGTGTTGGCAGTTCTTTCAGGTGGTTTAAAAACATTATTGCTCGGCTGGGAGATCATGGGCATTTCTTCATTTCTGCTCATCATTCTCCACCGTGATTTTACAAGCGGCATTCCGGCGAAAGCCTTTTTTATATATCGCTTGGGTGATGTAGGCTTGCTCCTTGCCATGTGGGCAAGCCACCACCTGTGGCGGGAAAACACGACCCTTATCTCGCTCCTGCTGCTCACGACGGCCACGATGCAATCGTCGCAGCTGCCGTTTGCTTCCTGGCTGCCCCAGGCGCTGGAAAATTCGACCACGGCGAGCGCTGTGCTGCTGGCTACGCTCACGGTTCAGATGGGCGTGTTCCTGTTGCTGCGGACTTACCCGTTCTGGGAGCACCAACTCTCCGTCCGCGTGCTCATTGCATTGATCGGGCTGGCGGCGGCGGCCATGGCAGCGGGCTTTGCCAGGGTTCAATCGTCCGTGAAACGGCGCATAGCCTATATTTCCATGGCCCATACCGGACTCATTTTTATCGAAGTAGCGGCTGGATTTAAGACCCTGGCACTCATGCATGTCGCAGCAAATACGTTCCTGGGAGCGTACCGGCTACTGGTTCCGCCCGTGCTTTCAGCCCAAACTACCGGGGAGCGGGTTGTTGCAAACACCAAAACCTGGGAAGATGCGCTTCCTAAAAAGCTGAAATACACCATTTACATGCTATACACCAAGGAATGGGGCCTTTATGCCCGCCTTTCGAAATACCTCAGACCATGACACTCATTATAATAACCCACTGACTACATCAGCAAACCAAATACCGTTTTTCATAATTATAGTTAACCTGTTCGTTTAAGTTTCGGAAACCATCTCATGTTTAAAATGAGATGGTTTTTTGTTTAATTTGAACTAAGCCCGCGTGTTTTGCTTTTTAAAATAAAAACCAACCCTTACCCTTGAAACTACCTGTCTATTTGGATAATAACGCGACCACCCCTGTGGACCCGAGGGTTTTGCAGGAGATGCTCCCCTATTTTTCGGACAGGTTCGGAAATGCCGCCAGCCGTACCCATTCGTATGGCTGGGAGGCCGAAGAGTCGGTCGATATGGCGCGCGAGCAGATCGCCAACCTCATAGGCGCGCACCCTCAGGAGATAGTGTTCACATCCGGCGCTACGGAGGCTATCAACCTGGCCATTAAGGGTGTTTTTGAAAATTCGGAGCAACAAGAGAAGCATATTATCACCGTTTGTACCGAGCATAAAGCCGTGCTCGACACCTGCAAGCACATTGAACGCCTCGGCGGAAGCGTCACCTATTTACCCGTCAATGCCAGCGGGCTGATCAGCCTCACCGATCTGGAAAACGCCATTACCGCGGATACCATTCTCATCGCGGTCATGTATGCCAATAACGAAACCGGGGTAATCCAGCCCGTTCGCGAAATAGCTGCCATTGCCAAAAAGCACCATATCACATTCCTGTCGGACGCCACGCAGGCTGTCGGCAAAGTGCCTGTGAATGTGCAAAGCGACGGAATAGATTTGCTGGCATTGAGCGCGCATAAAATATATGGCCCCAAAGGCGTGGGCGCATTATATGTGCGCAAAAAGAACCCTGCCGTGACGCTAACCGCCCAAATCGACGGCGGCGGCCATGAGCGGAACATGCGCAGCGGCACGCTGAATGTACCCGGTATCGTCGGACTAGGATGGGCTTGTGAGATAGCAGGCGCCGAAATGGCCCGTGAAAGCAAGCGCATTGCCACGCTGAGAAATGCATTTGAAGTGGAACTGCTGGTATTGCAAGACATCGAGATCAATGCCGAAGACGCGCGCAGGCTGCCGCATTGTACCAATATTTCATTCGGCCAGGTGGATGGTGAAAAACTGATATTCGAGGCCGGCAGCGACCTGGCATTTTCGCGGAGTTCCGCATGTACCTCGGCCACGCTGGAACCCAGTTATGTGCTGAAAGCGATGGGCTTTTCCGACGAACGCATTCATAACTCCTTCCGTTTCAGCTTCGGAAGGTTTTCTACCGAAGAACATGTAAACCACGCGGTTTCCGTTATTTCAAAGATCGTAAAACAACATCGCCATGAAAGAGATCACGGACATCATCCGGTCGTATGAGCAGGCATTAGTCACAGGCAAGCGCATGGCGCTCGCGACGGTCGTGCACGTGGAGGGTTCCTCGTACAGGCGCCCCGGCGCACGCATGCTCGTAACCGACGACGGCCAGCTTACCGGCGCGATCAGCGGTGGATGCCTCGAAGGCGATGCA
>CAMLNK010000553.1 GCA_946481035.1 uncultured Dyadobacter sp.
GATGAGTATGAAGCGGCGCTGGAAATAAATGGCGTCGAACCGATGGTCATGAATGGGCGGACTGCGATAGGGTATGTGTATGTAAGTCCGCAGGCTTATGCTTCGCGGGACGCATTTGATTCATGGGTTGCCAAATGCCTGGATTTTAACAAGTTTGCCAAGTCCTCCAAAAAGAAGAAGAAGTAATGGGGGAGCTGTTGGTTAACAAAAAATATCAGCTGGAAAAATTTCCGGGAAAAGGCGGCTGGACTTACGTGATCATATCGGAAATCCCGCAGAATATCAAGCGCAAGTTCGGGATGGTAAAAGTCAAAGGCAGCATCGATGACTACCCGCTTCTTGGTTACAATCTGATGCCGATGGGTACCGGCCAGCTTTTTCTTCCCGTGAAAGCCGAGATCAGAAAAAAGATCGCCAAAAAGGAAGGTGACTGGGTGAGCGTGGAGCTGTATGCGGATGATTCGGGCCTGGCTATTCCCGAAGAGCTGCTTGACTGCCTGAAAGACGAGCCGAAAGCCTACGAGAATTTTCTCAAACTCGCAGAAAGCGCCCAGAAAGAATACCGTGACTGGGTATACTCAGCCAAAAAGGACGAAACCAAAGTAGCCCGCATCGCCAAAATGATCGATATGCTTCTGAGCGGAAAGCGGCTTACCGGTGATAGGCCGGTTTAGAATGTGTTAAAACGAGAAATCCCCGCCAGCCAGCAGGGATTTCTCGTTTTAATATGCTTAGGAATTACTCCGCACCATCCGTCTTTGCCCTGGCCACGGCATATGCGCCGATTTTGTGACCGGAAGAAAGGCCGGCTTCGCAGTCGAAGCGGTAGTGGATCATGCCGTAAATGCGTGATATGGATGCTTCGGATGCCATATCGTCAACTTCTTTCTTGTTGTTTGGGAAAATGTGCGCCAGCACTTCTGCGGCAGCGCCCGAGAAAGTTGAGTGCCCTGAGGTGTATGAGGGAAAGTTAGGCAATCCGACAGAGGTTTTGATCTTGCTGCTCATCTGGTTAGGGCGTGGGTAATAGTAGTAGAATTTCACGTCCCAGCAGCAGATACCTGCATCCTGCATAGTTGTACCCAGCAGCGCGAGTGTACGCGCGGTGCGAACTTCGCTGTATTTGTTTTCGTGGCAAAGCTCAGCACCTTTTCTGTGCCAGTGACCCGGAGGCGTGTAGCTGCCTACGCCGTCAGACCAGAAGCTGGCGATGCGGGCTTGTTCGCGGGTCTGACTTTTGGCGATTTTGAGCAACTCGTCCATGTCTTTCTGGTATGCGGGGCTGCCGATGATCGGCGGTGCTTCTGGGCGCAGGGTAGCGACAGTCGCAGAATCGAAATTCCAGGGTTTTACAAAACCGTAGGTAGGAAGCATCGGCGGACGCGGCGGGAACTCCTGGCTCACCCAGGGCTCGGTAACGCCCAGTTTTTTTGCATTAGCAATCATCGCCGCAGTCATTGCCTGTCCGTTGGCCGCGCTCATTTTGTCGGTTTTCGCGCGTCCCATGATTTTTGCGCCCACAGCTTTGCCCAGCTCCGAACCTGCCAGAATATCGCTTTCCACATTCATTCCGGCCGATATTCTGCTTTGTTTGTGCTCAGCCAGTTTAGCTTCCAGGTAGGGTACTTCACCCGGGAACATCGCTTTTAGAATAACCACTGAAACTTCGGCGATCACCGCATCCTCGGAAGGATACGAGGGAAGATCACTCACTGGCAGCAGCGTCTTGATCGAAGTGTCGTTTTTAGAGGGCGCCTTGCGGTTGTACTTAAACTTGTAGTTCCACGCAGCCACCAGCGCATCATACTGTGCGACGCTCAGGTAGGCAAGGGCGCGTGCGGCGTAAGGCGGGTTAGCGAATGGGAATTTAGGGTCTTTCAACGGGTTAGCCGCATCGGGCAATGGATATTTGCCATCGGGAGTGGAGGCTGGCGGGCTGTTGTAACGTGCGCACAGCTCGCGGGCAATTTCGTTCCACCGGTACACAGCGCCTGCTCCCCAATAGTTGATTTGCTCGCGCTGCTGCGGGGTCACCGCGTCGGTGGCGTCTTTGAGCTTTTTGAGCTCTGCCTTATAGTCATCCGAAGTCGCTTCTTTGGGTTGAGCGACGGCGATTTCGCCCGATGAAGCCAGCACATATGGTTTCCATTTGCCGGCATTTTCATCCAGGCTCGATGGAGAATTGATGCCCGCAGTAGGCTCATCGACGGTCTTCGAGCAAGACCACAGCATCGTCACCGCGATAGCCGGTATTACAAGCCGGGTGATCGATTGCCGAAGGGAGATATAGTTGATTTTCATTGTTTTCTGTCTGAAATATTAGTTTTTAGCTTCTTTGGCGTAGCGAAATTGGTATAGCACGCCAACCGAGAATGCGGTGCTTTGGCCCATATTCTGTCCGGAGATCACGTGCGATGCGCGCGCATTAACGCCGATGTTTTTAGGCTGGTATTTCGCATATACGCCGACCACAGTCGCTTTCATATTATTAGTCGGGAAGGGCATATCATTGCGGCGGATATTGTCACCCCCGTCACAGGCCCCATGTTCGAGAAAAGCTTCGGCCTGTATGGCTTTTTTGAGGTAACCCAGTCTGGCCGAGGCGTCATACGCATTCGGAACGGATACCTTGTTGGTATTATACAATTTGTCGTCGGCCTGATAAGAGTCGCGGTCGATGGTGATCTTGCTGCGGAAAATGTACGAACCCGAAGCAGTCAGGTAAATACCGCTTTGGTGACGATAGCTGGCAAGCAACCGGGCTGTTGCGGTTTTGCACTGGATGCCTATGGACATCGGCAAAAAGTCGGGTATGTAGTTCGATGCCGGGATCGACGCGCCACCAATGGCATGCAGCGAGAATCCGGCTTTGTTCAAAAAGCGGTACTTCAACCAAAGCGAAGCGTCCTGAACGCCTTTCTGCCATTTGAGGTTACCTGCGCTGGTTTTCGTCCAGACATACGGCAAAGCCACAATGGCGTTGAAGTCTTTGGTGATACCCACAGCCAGCATAGGCATAACGCTTTGCGTGGTATGCGTGCCGATATTCAGGTTTTCACGTTTCAGCGAATTTTCCCAGTACTGATCCCACGAGCTGTGTGTGTAGGAAACCGCAAGGCAGGCCGTTTTCTTGCCCATATAAATTGCGTCATTAGGCATTTGGGCGTAGACGGAGGATAGCGAGCCGGCGACGGTCAGCAAAATGCCGAGCAAGCGCAGCCCTTTTAGGTGTAAAGAACGCATCATAGATTAAATAATTAATAAGGTAGTGCACCGCGCGACCGGGTGCGAAAAATCTTGCATAGCACCATCAGGACAGAAGTTCTGGCCGTGAATGTTATGAATCAAATGGTAAGCTTAGCCGCGTTCGGGCGGCGGAGATGCCAGCGAGATTTGGTATGACAGATAATGCACTGCCGCAAAATGGTTGTTGATGCCGGGCGCGGTTTGCTGGGCGAGCAGCTGGGAAGAAACCGGAAATAGCTGCGTATTGGGAATATAAATTTTCAACAGGCTGCTTAATAGCTCCATCGCTTTGCCATAAGGGCTCTGCGGGACGTCGGTCTGCGGATCGTTCAGGACCTGGATGGCGTTGGCAAGTTCAAAAAAATGATCCCGCGCGGCCTCATTGGATTGCAGCGTCACATAAAGTGTATCGTTCTGATGCAGAACATGGGTCGGGTTGTAAAACTGCCCGTCCTGACGCACCAGCCCTTCGATGTTTTCAGTGATTTCCAGATCGCCCGAGTAAGGCAGCGAGGGAAGGTACATTTTCATGACCAATGGCTGGTCAGGGCCATCGGAAGATGCGATCTGATAGTGTTTTTCAAAGAAAAGAACAGCAAGGCTTAGCCCAAACATATTGTAGAGCAGCAATGCCAGTAACCCTATCGACGCCAGTCTTCTCAATTCTTAAAGAGGATTTATAACCAAATGTAATCATTTTAGATACACATAAACAAATACCTGCCACAAATCCTTAATGGCCTCATCCAGTGTAATATATAGTAACCAGGAGTTAATTATGATAGAAGTTAAAGGTTATTTAATTGGATTTCAGTAATGTGCATAGCGATGGCAGAATAAAGAGCTGCAAAATTTACTATCTTGACCCACCTATCGATCAATCCTGAAAGCCATGCGAACCTATAATCCTTTGTCTGAGCTTTTTAAGCGTAGTCTGCCTGTCCTGCTTATGGTAATGTGCGCATTTTCCCAGGAACGCACATTTA
>CAMLNK010000554.1 GCA_946481035.1 uncultured Dyadobacter sp.
ATTTCCGTGAATTGAACAAAAAGTATCGGTAACGTTTGCGGAAACGATACCGATATATGGTTTTGCTGATGATTAATAGGAGATTTTTATATTTTTGTAAAGTGAGTCGAAATGAGGGGTGGTTTAAATGTTTGAAGGGGTATTTATTTAAAAAGTACAAGGGGTATGATTCAGTGTGTGAAATGTGCGCAGGTGGATGGCATCATGAAAGCGGGTTACGTGCGGAGCAAGCAGCGGTACCTGTGTAAATGGTGCAACTACTATTTTACACATTCGGAAAAGGACGATTCGATCGAATCGCTTGTGAAGCGGAAACGGCACCAGACAACCATTATCGATATTGCCAAATCACTCGGTGTTTCCAATTCGACCGTCTCACGTGCATTGCACGGGCACGCGGATATCAGCCCGGAAACGCGCCAGGCTGTGCTCGATAAAGCTTCCCAGCTCGATTACCAGCCCAATCAGCTGGCATACAATCTTGTAAAAAGCAGGACCAACACAATTGGAATGATCGTTCCGGAATTTCAAAATCAGTTTTTTCCGAATGTGATCATCGGCGCGCACGAGGTACTGACCGAAGCCGGTTATAACCTGACCATCATGCAAAGCAATGAATCCTATCAGGTCGAAATCTCGAATACGAAAGCGATGCTCGCGAACCGGATCGACGGGCTGCTGATTTCCCTCACGCAGGAAACCAATAATTTCGATCACCTCAGCCTGTTTGCCAAGCGCGGCATTCCGCTGATCCAGTTCAACCGCGTTTGCGATCAGATCGACGTGCCGAAAGTGGTCGTAAACGACTTTGAAGCGTCTTTTAAGGCAGTGGAACACCTCATTTTGAATGGTTACGAGCGCATTGCACACCTGGGCGGCCCGCTCACACTGCAGGTAAGCCAGGAGCGGTTACGCGGTTACCGGGCCGCGATGGAGATGTATGGTAAACCTATTCAGGACCACATGATCATCCAGGGCATGCTCACCCAGCAAAAGGCGCGCATTTACGGCCAGTACCTCCTCGACCTCGCCGAGCGCCCCGACGCGATCTTTGCCGTAAACGACTCCTCAGCCATTGAAATCATGCTCATGGCCATGGAAAAAGGCATTTCCATTCCCGATGAACTTGGCGTAGTGGGTTTCAGCGACAATGCCGAATCCGCTTACATCGGCCCGGGCCTCACTACCGTCCGCCAGCCGACGAGCCAGATCGGGCGCACCACCGCCGAGTGGGTATTGCAACTCGTGGATGCGGAGGAGATTATTGTGAATGAAAAACGGGTTTTGAGCACGGAGCTGGTTGTGAGAGGGTCATCGCGGCGGTGTAGTTAGTTTGGATTTAAGCCGCTCAAACTCTAACTTTAAGTAAGTTTTATCAACACACTTAAACGAGAAATGCATGAAACTCGCTCTCCCATTGAAAAAGCGGCAATCCATTCTCCATTTATTTAGATTTCTGAACCGGCATCAAACCCCGAAAGCGGATCAGGAAATGGATACTACTGCCTACCTCATGAAAAGCCCGGCTAGCAGGGCCCGTTTGCTGGAAGCAATGAAAGATATCGAGTCCGGAAATCACATTTTCTCCCGCGATCTTACAGATATGTGATGCTCTCCTGGCATCCTAATGCGTGCGAGGATTACGTCGAGTGGCAGCGGGTCGACCGGAACATTGCAAAACGAATCAACGAGTTGATCAAAGAATGTTTGCGGACCCCGTTTGAAGGAAAGGGAAAGCCGGAATTGCTACGCTCGAATTATTCCGGTTTCTGGTCACGGCGGATTACCGAGGAACATCGTTTAGTCTACAAGGTTGCCGATGGGTACATTGTTATCGCTCAATGTAAATACCATTATTGAGATTTAAATGCCACGAAGGCACGAAGGAGCACGAATAGGATCTTCGTGTTTATTCGTGTCTTCGTGGCATTATTAAAAAACAAAAAGTGCGGCCCCAGGGAGGCAGCACTTTATTAACTACAGAATATAATTATGAAAATCTTTGCGAAGCAAAAAAGCGTTCTAGCTGAGCGCTTCGCGTAGTACTTTCAGGCTTTTCGGCACCGCTGTGGCCGGGTCTTCTTTTCCTTCCATTTCCAGCGATACGTAACCTTTGAAATTCGCTTTTCTCAAAATTCCCGCGATCCGCTTGTAGTCGAGATCGAGGTCGTAATAGTGGCCGCCGCCGTAATAGGTCTTGGCCTGAACGATTGTCGCGTATGGCGCCAGACGTTCGAATTGCGGGTATGGATCACCCACGAAATTACCCGTATCGACATTCATACCCATGGCAGGCGACGAGGCCAGTGGCTTGTAAATTTCAAGCAGGTAATCGATGTTCGACGACAGCCCCCAGTGGTTTTCGATCGCCAGCACGATCCCCGCTTTCTCGGCAGCCGCCAGGCATTCCTGCATCGATTCGATACACCATTTAATAGCGTCCTGGTCGGTGTAACCCTGGATCGGCGGCTCTTTGCCATCCTTGTAATAGTTGGCATCGCGCTTTACCGTACGCCAGCTTCCGGTGTTCATCCGGATTGCCGGAATGCCCAATTGGGTCGCAAGGTTAATACATTTTAGGGTATGTTCAATGTCCTTTTTTCGATCTTCCGGCTTCGGTTGCACAAAGCTCTGATGGATAGAAAGTAACGGAAGCGCCAGTCCATTGTCGAATGCAAGCCTTTTCAGCTTGTTGAGATACGGGATGGTCTCGTTGTCCATTTGCCGGTGCAGGATCTCCACCCCGTCGAAGCCCAGCCGGGCGGCGTCCTCGATCACTTTGTCGATCGGGTACTTTTGTTCCTGGAAATGCCAGTAAGAGTAAGTCGAGACGGCGATGGGTATCCTGCGCGCAGCGGGCGCCGGAGTTGGTTCGGCTTGCGCAATGTGGCCGGTCATAGCAGCGGCGCCGCCTAATGCAATGATTTTAAGCCAGTCGCGTCGGGAGGTGGTATCCTGTTCGTGGTGTTCCATTTGGTAGTAATTTTGGATAATAATATTAAAAATTTGTCACTTTTATAGATTTTGCTCCAAAACGTTTGCTTCTATGCCCGACCTTTCAAGTAGAGAAGCTTCGGGGGCCTCCTTCTAGTCAAAAAAATCGAAACTCTTTATGAAAAGTATGTACACAACGGCGCTGGTTTTGCTGGGCATTGCCCGCTTCGACCTCGCCGTATCACAGTCCGCGCCCGACTACAAATCGCGCCGCGGCCAGATTCTCCACAATATCGAAGGCGTGTTCTACGAATCGTCAACGGGCCTTTTTATTGAAACCAATGGCAAGAATGAAAAGCCGCATTCGTACCTGTGGCCACTCTGCGCGTTGCTTCAAGCCGCCACGGAATCCGAGGCGGTGAGTCCGGGCAAGCAATATATGAAGCCCGTGCTGGGCGCGATCCGGCAGTATTACAACACCAGCGCCCCCGCTCCCGGTTACCAGGCGTATGTGACGAGTGAGCAAAAGGATTCGCGGTTCTACGACGACAACCAATGGATCGCGATCGCGTGCCTGGACGCGTACAACCGCACGGGTGAGAAGGATTACCTTGCCATTGCCGAGGAAATATACCGCTTCATGATGACCGGCTACGACGATAAAGCGGGCGGCGGCCTCTATTGGAAGGAAGATGAAAAGAACACGAAAAATACCTGTTCCAACGGCCCTGGAATTCTCGTGGCATTGCAACTGTACCAGGTCAAAAAGGAGCCCGAATACCTCAAAACGGCCATCAGCCTTTACGACTGGACCAAAAAGAACCTGCGTGCAAGCGACGGCACTTATTATGACGCCATCAAAGTTCCGTCCCTGAAAATTGATTCAGCCAAATACTCCTATAACACCGGCACCATGCTGCAATCGGCGGTGCTGCTGCACAATATCACCGGTAAAAAGGAATACCTGGATGAGGCCAGGGCATTAGCCGAGGGTTCTAAAAAGCATTTTTACAGGAACAATAAGCTGCCGGATAACTATTGGTTCAATGTGGTGCTGCTGCGCGGTTTCGAAGAGCTTCACAAAATCGACCCGCAGGCAGGCGATTACCAGATTTTCATTGCCGACGCCGAGCGTGTCTGGAAGGACGAGCGGGATGCGAAAGGCCTCCTGGGCCGTGACGTAGCGGCCGGCCCGCAGCTCGTGCTCGCCGGTGAGATAGCGCTTCAGGGCATCGAGCGAGCCGGTCGTGGCGGCAGCCACCCGGGCCAGACGTCCGGTGGCCTGGGGGTG
>CAMLNK010000555.1 GCA_946481035.1 uncultured Dyadobacter sp.
ATGGAAAAACTTCTACAAATTATATCGATAGGCTCTGATCGGTTGACGAACCATCGCCGGGCCTTATGGACCATTCTCCTGTGCTGGCAGGGAATTGCCTTTCTTCATACAAATGCATTGGGCCAGGGGATTTCGCCGGGCGGAAACAACATTCTGTATGTGGATATCAATGTGAACACCGGTGCAGGCGGCTACACCGGTGCGGGGGATTCATGGACCAATGCTGTCCCGCAACTGGCGGACGCACTCAAATGGGCCAGAGAAGAGTATGCAGGCGGCGATCACGGTTGGAGCAGCGCGAATCCCCTTCGCATTTTCGTCGCCAAAGGAAAGTACTTGCCGGCTTATCACATAGACGACCGGTTTTACACGACCGATGGCGGTAGAAATAATGGGTTTGTAATGGTACGTGATGTGCAGCTCTATGGTGGGTTTGACCCGGCTGCGGGAATTGAAGATCTCGACGATGTGCGAATACTTCCCAACGTCGCTGCGCCTGGCCAGGGTACAGTAATGAGTGGTGATTTCGCGGGAAATGATAATGCCGGCAATTTTGAAAATCATGCAGAAAATGCATACCATGTGGTCGTGGCGGGAGGGATAGTCGGGACGGGAAGCATTGATGGTATTACAATATCCGGCGGCGGTGCCGAGGATAGTGCGCAGGGCGCACTTCCGGTAAGCGGGCAGCTTGTCTTTTCTTCCGCGGGAGGCGGAATGTATTTGACAAACACATCACTATCGGTGAAAAACTGCATGTTTTACCGGAACTCAGGAAACTTGGGAGGAGGCGCGGCCATTATGAGCTCGGCTTCGGAGCCGACGTTTACCCGGTGTACCTTCCATTCAAATACGGCTGGTGATGGTGCCGGTGCAATCAACTGGACTTCGAGCCCGGTATTCAATGACTGCGTATTTTCAGATAATGTTGCATCGGGTAATGGGGGCGGAGTTGCCAACATGCAGGCCAACCCCTCTTTTGCGGACTGCCGCTTTACAGGTAACTCCGCTGATGCTGGGGGAGGAATAGCCAACAACCAAAGTAATCCCACCATCACGAATAGCAACTTTATAAACAACAAGGCCAGAAATGGCGGGGGGATGTCCAACGGCGGCGGATTGATCACGCTGAACGGGTGTGGGTTTTCAGGGAATACGTCCGAAGCGGATGGTGGCGGGCTACACAATATCATGACCCAGGTTTCTTTTACAAAATGCGTTTTCGAAGGAAATAGGGCGGAACAGCGCGGAGGAGCTATGCGAAACGACCGCACTACTGCGACGATTAGAAACAGCCGGATCATTACCAATTATTCTCCGCAGGGCGGCGGCATCATGAATGAGTCGTGCCCTTCGGTATCGATTATCAATAGTACATTTTCAGGGAACACAGCGATGCAGGCAGCTGCTATGATCAGCGGGCTGTGTGAGGCTGTTGTCATGACTAACTGTACAGTTTGGGGGAATGTGGCCAGTATGAGTGCAGGCGGCTTGTTGAATTTTCAATCGCCGTTCACACTGGGCAATAGCATTGTATGGGGAAATGAAACAAACGGAGTGACTAACACTCCCGAAGTATCACTAAACAGCCAGGGCGGGGTGTTGCCGGTCATTACGAACAGTTTGATAGCCAACTGGGGAGGAAGCGACAACTGGGACGACCTTAGAGGCGTTGACGGCGGCGGTAACATCGATATTGACCCTGCCTTTGCCTCAGTCATCCCCACAGACGCAAACTTTCTGCATCTGACCGCGTTAAGCCCCGCCCGTGACGCCGGAAGCAACACTGCCTACACTACGGCGGGAGGGAATTTAGCGAACGACAAAGACCTGGCCGGCAATCCGAGATCCTTTGGCCCGTCCATCGATATGGGTGCCTATGAGAATCAGCAGGCGCAGGCCGTAATGCGGGTTCTGTATGTGGATGCAACCGGGGGAGACGATGGTGCCGACGGCACTTCCTGGGCAACGGCATTCAAAACCTTATCGCATGCATTGACGCTCGCGAACGCAAATACCGATGTGGATACGATTCTGGTTGCAAAAGGTACCTATTATCCCACCGGCAATGCTTCGGGTACGAACCGGGCAGAGACGTTTCATATCGCCCGCGGCGGCATCAAAATCTTTGGCGGATACGATGCCGGCACCGGCCAGCGAAACCTGGCGGCCCATCGCACAATCCTGAGCGGGGCAATAGGCGATGCCGGCTCTCCGGCCGATAATAGTTATCATATAATGGTGATCGCGGGAATTCCGGCAGATGCGGATAGTATCGAGGTTAATGGGCTGGTGATCGCAGATAGCCGTGCCGACGGCGGCAGCAGCACCAGTTACAATGGCGTCGATGTGGCTCAGCACTATGGCGGCGGTATTTATACTAAACAAAATGACCTAGGTTTAAAACTCCGGTTGGCCAATCTGATCATTCGGAATAACTACGCAAACTACGCGGCAGGAATCTTCAACGACGAGCAGTCGTCGCCCATGGTGGTCAACTGCCAGATAACCGGTAATGCCGCTGCTTACAATGGGGGCGGCATGCTCAACAGAAACGGATCGTCACCCCAAATCATCAACTGTACAATTGCCGGGAATGAGGCCGATGACGGAGCTGGGATATTCAACAATACCAATGCTTCGCCGGGCATTCACAATACCATCGTTTATGGCAACCGCTCCGGCATCAGCAATTATGGCGGCAGCAGTCCAACGCTGACTTACAGCCTGGTTCAGGGCCAGTCGGGCGGATCGGGTAATGTGGCTGGGGCCGTTAACCCTGGTTTTCTGAACCAGGAAGGATACGACCTCGCGCCCAGCAACGGAGGCGATTACCGTTTGCAGGCATGCAGCCCGGTGGTAAACAAGGGCAGCAATGCATTAATTTTACAAAATGCAGCCCAAGATGCGAACGGCGACATACGAACGGCACATCTGTTGGTCGATCTGGGTGCATTCGAGTATCATGGTACGCTGCCGACAGCGGAAGATGCGTTGGCAAAAAACGGTGACCAAAGCACCAGGACGGTCACTAGTGTTACCGACTTCTGGGCCAATGACGAATCCTGTCGGTTGGTTGCCCGGCTGGAACCGGTTGGCAACACCCCGTTGTCGGGCAGCGTAACGGCCCGGACAGACGTCGATGCCCAGGTCGCCTTCTACAAAGGCTCACCCTACGTCCCGCGGCACTATCTTTTCAATGGCCCTGCCGGCGGGTCAGCCAGAATGACGCTCTATTTCACCCAGGCAGAGTTTGATCGTTTCAATGTGGAACTTCCTTCGGGTCCGCTCCCCGCCAATGCTGCGGATGAAGCTCACAAAAGCAATCTCCGCGTGTTCCAATATGAGGGCACGGCCGGAAGCGAGCCGGGTGATTTTCAAGGCGCACCCTCGGTAATTGATCCGGACGACGCCAATATCCGCTGGCACGAGGCAACCCAGCGGTGGGAAGTCAGTTTCACCGTGGATGGTTTCAGCGGTTTTTTCATCGGATCGGTAGCCAGCCCGCTGCCTGTGAAGCTGGTTTCGTTTGCCGGGTCGGTAGGTACCGAAAATGCCGTCACGCTGGACTGGCGGGTTGTGGAGCAGGAGAATATTACGACCTATGACATTCAATACAGCAAGAACGGACGGGATTTTCAGCACGCCGGAACGGTGTTGGCTACCCAGGCATCCGAGGCCAGCTACACGTTCCGTCATTACCCGCCGCTGAGCAGTGCACTGCTTTACTACCGTTTGCTGATCTCGGAAGGGGATGGAAATCAAAGTTTTAGCAGGATTATCAACTTGAAAACTCAGGATTTGAAACCTGCGTTCGTCTATCCCAACCCGGCTGGCGAGGGTTTCCGGATCAAAAGGCAGGGAGTTGCGGGTACCACGGCGAGTCTTGTAAACATAGTCGGGGTAAATTTGAAAACATGGAAATTCAGGTCCGACGAGGAATACGTGGACATTCGATCGCTCGCTGCCGGTATTTATTTTATCCGGTTCAACGATGGAACTATGATGAAAGTGGTCAAAAATTAACTTGTTGGAAGTCTGATATTCCCAGCGGGCTCATGCGGGGGCATGGGCTCGCCGGCTTTACAAATAACTCAGCCACCATTTGTCTTTGTGCGCTTGCTTATAAGCATCGTAACGTTTGCACAATGGATACAGGCCGATTACGACAACAATCCAGATCAGGTAAGTGACGGGTAGGGAGAAACCATATCCTTTC
>CAMLNK010000556.1 GCA_946481035.1 uncultured Dyadobacter sp.
AAGTCAACGCCTGACAAGGTTGCATTTTCGCATTCGGATTATCCTCTTGCTTGGCTGCTGGTTCAACGGTTGCCGTCCTACCATTATCCGGCTTCGCGGCGGAGGTGGTTGTCGCGCATCCTACATCCCAGGCCTTCTCCGAATCGATCTCTTGCAAACAATACAGCCCCGATGGCGCCGGAAATAGCTCATACACGCCCGCGGGTGTGGATAGGTGTGCGCATACACGACCGGCCTTCGATAGGACAATCACCGTGCCCCGGTCGTCGTCGGTTTTGCCGATCCACTCGTATTCATTGTCCGATTCGTATTTCACATGGCTGGCGATGGCGGTAATGGCAGGGCCGTCCGGGATGCGAAGAAGGAGAATGCCGTCTTTTTGCGAAGTGGCTAATGCATTGAGCTTGACGAAATGATAGCCCGTAATGTTGGGATTCTTGCGCAGGCGTTCGCGGTAGGCGGCCATTTCCGGAGAGTCCGGTACCTGGTCCGCAGATACGGATTGAATAAACGGCGTGTCCTCCGCTTGGAGGGAAAGGGCGATGCACGAGATGACAGCGAACAAGCCTGTTTGGATGAAAGTGTAAAGTAATTTTCGCATAGCAGAATTAGTTTAGATAATGCCTGTCGATGTAATATTTCGACTGAAAACTTGCATTATTTCCGCTGCGTAAAAAGCGTTTTAGCGGACAACCATCCTCCGGTATGCTACCGGGGATTAACGGACTGAGCTAGTTATCAGCAAAGGGGTTTTCGCAAACTTTTTCACACAATTATTAGTAGACGAATTGTTGCGCAAGCTTATATTTGATAATACTCATCTTTCCAATCCTATTTACTTCCACATCATGACACATCAGTCGGATCATCGTGCCTATTTTTTTAAGATAGATACGACTATCAAAAAGATTCGTAATGCCCTGCAAAAGCAGCTGACTGAGGCGGGTTTTGACCTCACGGTCGACCAATGGGTGCTTATCGACCATATTTTCAGAAAACAGGGCATCAGCCAGAATGAGCTGGCGGAAATGACTTTCAAGGACCCTCCGACGGTGACGAGGATTATCGATCTGCTGGAAAAGAAAGGGCTGGTCGAGCGCGGACCGGCTGCCGGTGACCGTCGTAAATTCAACTTGTTCCTGACCAAAAACGGGGAGACGATCTACAACCAGGCCTTCCCGATCGTGGCCGACATCCGCCGCAAAGGCTGGGGTAGCCTGAGCGACTCCGATTACCAGCATTTCGTGCGGATTATGGACTCCATTTACCAAAATTTTACCTGATTTGACAAAATTTTTGCAAGGCCATTAAGTGGAAGAATGACAGCTTTTTACGTCGTTCTTCCACTTTTTTTGTGCGGAAGTACGATATCATCTGAGCATTTGCACGAGCCATCGGTTAAACCTTTCGGTACGTTTTTGTATCTAAACCATAGAACGGTTCAGCAACCAGCAGGTTCGAAAGGGCCGTTCGGGTTAATATCAGTTTCATTTATATCCATCTTTAAGGCCATGAAAAAGTATTTTTTGTTCGGCGCTCTGATCACTTCATCACTCATTAATCCCGCGTTTTCACAAGTCAAAACAGAACAGTTGGTTCAGGTACCGAATATAGAAGTGGCGGGTTTCGCCGAAATGGAGGTTGTGCCCGATGAAATTTATTTCAATATCTCGCTCCGTGAGTTTTTCCAGGACGAGAAAAACCAGAAGGACAAGGTCAATATCTCGATCCTTGAAAAGCAGCTGATCAAGGCGGTGGCTGATGCCGGTTTGCCGAAAGAGGCATTGTCGATCAGCGGGGTGGGAGGTTACCAGAACTATGTGGACAAGAAGAAAAAGCCCGCTACTTTCCTGGAAGCCAAGCAATATGAGTTGAAAGTGTCGAGTGCGGAAAAGCTGGACGGCATTTTGTCGAAGGTTGAAAGCCGCGGCGTGCAATATGCCAATGTGGCACGGGTTGACCACTCGAAACGTGAAGAATTCAAAAAGCAGGTGAAGATCGACGCATTGAAAGCTGCCAAGGTGAAGGCGGAATACCTGGTAGCCTCTTTGGATCAAAAACTGGGTAAGGTGCTCGAAATCAAAGAGCTGGATGAAAACCTGTATTTCCCTCAGCCGGTGTTTGCCAAAGCCAATGTACGCGCATTTGCAGCCGAGGCAGCGGATACCGTTCAGGACAGCGATGTGCAATACCAGAAGATCAAGATCAGTTACCGCATGCAGGCCGCATTTGAAATCAAATAAGCCGTTTCACGCATAAACTTCTCTTTCAGGTGCCCGGTAAACTGTTTACCGGGCACAATTTTTTTCGGTGTGATGCAACCGGATTTGTCAGTCCGTTCTTTTGTTGGAAGTATTAGTTTCTTTAAATTGAATATTCAATCTCGAACTAAGTAACTGGAAATCATGAGCATTAACGCAAAACACCTGGCCACATTTATTTTGGGCGCCGCCGCGGGCGTGGCAGCCCATAAATACCTTCAGACCGAGGAGGGAGAGAAGCTTCTGGAAGACCTCAAAACAAAGGCGAACAACCTGAAAGCCGAAGCGGAAGGGGCCATCGATAAAGCTCCTGAGTATTTCGAAGAACTTAAAACCAAGGGCGCCGAAACGCTGAAAGGCAACTTCCCGGACGCGGAGGCCTTTTTCAAGGATTTGTTCGAAAAGTTCAAGGGTACCAAGGGTGCAGCATCTGCGGAAACGGATGTAACGCCTACGCCGGACCCTATTTCCTGATATCAGCACATCATTGATGCCGGAGAATGCGCTTAGCAATGTTCTCCGGCATTTTTATTGCGCTACCAAACCGTTGATCTGCGCGTACTGGATGAGCATAATGGTTTTGGCATCGTTAATCTCCCCGTCAGCGACCATTTGAACGGCTTTTTTAAAAGGAATTTCCATTACCTCGATGTTCTCCTGCTCCGTCGCGCAGCCTCCGCCGTCACTCACTTTCATATCGTCGGAATATTCGGCGACGAAGAAATAGAGGATTTCGGTAACGGAGCCGGGCGACATGTAGGCCTGGAATATCTTTTTTACCGAGCTCACTTTGTAGCCGGTTTCCTCCTCGGTTTCGCGTTTAATGCATTCTTCGGGGTTGTCCTTGTCGAGCAGCCCGGCACAGGCTTCGATCATCAGGCCGGTTTCGTTGCCGTTGGTATAGGTCGGAAGGCGGAATTGCCTCGTCAGTACCACGGTTTGTTTCTCCTTATTATAAAGTAAAATCACCGCACCGTTCCCGCGATCGTACGCCTCGCGCGCCTGGCGCTCCCACGAGCCGTCGGCACGCTGGTAGTCGAATGTGTATTTGCGAAGGGTGTACCAGTTGTTGGAAAGTACTTCTTCGGAAGCAATGTTGACACGTGGATTAGCCATTGATCAAAAATGATTATTTATGATTAATAATGATCAAAATTAATCAAAAGTTTTCTGCTGGCAAAAAAGAATGAGCCAGTGGTGAATATTTAGCGATCCGGGTTACTTTGCGGTTGTATCTCAACCGACGTTCCATGAAACCTGCATCCTACTGGATTGAAAAGTACAACCTCCTGCCGCACCCGGAAGGCGGTTATTACGCCGAAACCTACCGCGCATCCGAAAGCATTACGCACAGTGCATTACCGTCACGCTTCGGAGGCGACAGGTCGTTTTCCACAGGCATTTACTTTCTGCTCGAATCGCATAACTTCTCCGCATTCCACCGCATTCAGGCCGACGAAATGTGGCATTTCTACGCCGGCGAAGCGTTGGAAGTATTTGTAATAGATGAAAAAACAGGAGAACTAAGTATTATTAGGCTGGGTAACAATCCGGATAATACCGAAACTTTCCAGGCCGTGGTTCCGGCCGGTGCCTGGTTTGCCTCGCGCCCCGCGAGCGGAAGCGCGTACGCGCTCGTGGGCTGCACGGTAGCACCCGGGTTCGATTTTGCCGACTTCGAAATGGCAGGTTGCGAGGCATTATCAAAAGCGTATCCTCAACACGCCGGGCTGATCGCCGAGCTCACGCGTTGCTAATCAACCGGCGTTCTTCGAAGCTTAGTAGCCCACGCTCGTATCGTCGCCGCGTGGGTCGGAGCCGCCTTCGAGGGAGCCATCGGGTAGAATGAGAATGCAATCCATCCGGCCGATGGAATTACGTTGTTGTTCGAGGATATAGCCTTTGTCCTGCAACTTTTTAATGGCATCCGCGGAGA
>CAMLNK010000557.1 GCA_946481035.1 uncultured Dyadobacter sp.
ACAACAGCAGGTTTTCGTTTTCCTTTTTACCATTCGGCAGATCAAACTTGGCCGAAAGATCTTCGAAAGCGATCGGAGAAACGATCACCAGTTGCGGTGCCGAGGTACCATTGTATTTCTGCTGTAACGTCCATTTGATAAACGCATCGAGTTCAGCCTTATAGTTGGCCAAACCGGCTTTGCCTTCGAACGACTCGTTATAACCGAAAAAGGAAATAATCACATCGGTTTTCAAACGGGTAAGCCATTGGTCCGGCGTCTCGAAATGGCCTTCACTTTGAGAAGGATTAGCCAGTTCGGTCTGGAATTTCTCGGCTCCGGGGAATGCCCAGGGCGTGTTACGGCTCGCATGCGGGCGGAAGCCCGGCGTGTCGCCGCCGTCGCACATGTTACGGATAATGAGATTGTCGTCGGGGTAACGCACGTACAACTCCGTTTCGAAATTGTCGTAATTCATCATCCGCGACCCGAGGTTGTTACCGATCAGGGAGATGTGCGTGCCCTTGCCGATCTTAACCGGTACGGGCTGGTTCGACTGGAAGGCGCTGAATGCAATGGCTGCCAGTCCAAATGCAATGAGCGAAAAATAAACGCTGATTTTTTTGGGTTTAGACATTTGAAAAGATTTTAGATTGGGTTCTAGGTAGCGTTATGTGAAAGTTATTTGGCTTCGCGGTAAGGGACCTGGATATCCATTTTACCCTTCCATTCTTTCGGGATTTTCAGGCCCAGCTCGTAATGGATCGCATTGATAACGAGCCGCTGAAACGGTTCCAGCCGGAAATCCTCGGGGTGGCCGAGCGTCGTCATGAACACTTTGCCTCCGAATGAGTTGGTACCCGTCCATGCCACCGGATTTTCGATCGCTTCTTTGTCCGGGTTCACCGATTTGCCCATCAGCAGCCACGTTGAGCCTTTGGTTGGATAATCGGGCAGCACGCGGTACAGCCACGATCGGGCGTGGAACGGACCCTTTACGCCGGTAAGGATCGGATTTTTTGCTTGTTCGGGGATGACAGTCACGTCGGTGCTGCTATTGTGCCCGTAATGCGTGTGCTTCGCCGCCCCGCCCCATCCCGGAGGTGCATTCAGCGCAAACTCGCCGAAAGCGTTCCACTTTTCGCTTTCATGTCCTTTGGGAAAATTGAATGCATGGGTAGTAGTACGGAAACCCATCACCGGCTTGCCGGTTTTCAGGTAGGCCTCAATCAGCGCGAGCTGATCGGGCGGCAACTGACGCCAGCGAAGGTAAAAAACTGCCAGATCGGCGTCTTTCAATGCTTCCAGGCCGGGGATATTCTTTTCGCTGTTGTGATCGGGATATGCTTTCAGGACGATCGTGCGCATGCCATAATTCTTTTCGAGCTCGGCCGCAACGATCGGCAGCGTTTCCTCGCCGCTGTACTCATGGTCGCCCGTAACGAATACAACCAACGGAGTTTTTTTATCTTTTTTGGAAGACTGGGCGGTCGCCAAATGCGCGCCGGTTACCACTGCAAATGCCGCAAAAACGAAGCAAATGCAGAACTGTTTCAATTTCATGATGAAAAGATTAAGGTTCAAGCTTAGTGAGTAAAGGGGTCTGACAGGGAGACTAATTAATGCAATTTTTCCCCTAGTTAATTATAAATGGAATATAATGTATCCTGTGTTGTCCTGTTCTTGCGTTACTGGCGGGGTGTTTGTATTGCCGTGGGTGACGAAATTACCTGATTGATCACAAAAACCGGAACCCCAGCGTAAGCGAAAAGCGCGAAAGATCCACACTATCGTCTTTCGACAAATGCAGTGTCTCGGTGCTGAGTTCGGTTTTGCGTTGGAGGCGGTAGATGGCGCCCATCATAGCGGTGCCGGTGAGGTTGAGGGCAAATTTGGAACTGAGAGGGTGCTCGATGCCGACGCTGACGCCCCAGTTCATGGTTTTGCCCGAAAACGTGAATTGCTGCGCGTTTACGGCACTTTTGTTTTCGTAAGGCTGGTAGCCGAGCAGCAGGGAGGTAAGAATGGCGGTTTTGCCGTTTTTCAGAAACGACCGGTGGATCAATGCGCCGCTCAGGTGCTGGATTGTCACTTTTTCGCTTTGTGAGCTATCCAGGCTGGCCTTGGCTTTGTACATTTCATACCGCACGCCGAAGCCAACGTGTTTCCAGGGGAAGTATGCAATATCTCCGCCGAATGCGATGCCCGATTTGAGGTCCTTGATATACTCCTGCTCGTCGTGGCTCACTACCATGCCCGCACGGAACAGGCGGTAGGCATAGCCGCCATTAATGCCGAAACTCCAACGCGGGAAATTGATTTGGGCTGTGCTTTTTTCGCGTACTGCTGGGTTTGAGGGCTCTTCGATTACTTCTTCGCGGTCTTTCCTCCATTCGCTGATGGAAGCTTCCTGGGCGCTGGCGGCGTGGCCCAGCAAGCCCAAAACCAGTAACAAAGCGGCAAACGATCTGATCATTATCTGCGGAACGCGGCGATTTTTGAGAATCCAAAACTACTATTTTCAGGTCATATTCACCTTCCGGCGTTTCAGAAATTGTCAGATTGCAGCCTTAATACCCGCTTTTTTGAGTTTTTCAATGATAAAATCACCTAATGCCCTGCCCTGCGCCTGGCCGTTCTCGATGGCGTCGCGGTAATGGATACCGCCGTAAAGCCGCGAAATAGCCGCTTCTTCCGACGCCTGCCTGAACGATTTGAAATCCCTCGTCGGCAGCTCGAATATCACCTCGGTATCGTCGCGGAATGCGAAATTATCGCCTAGCAAAAAGGTCAGTGTTTCGGCGACGGCGGTGGAAATAACGCTGTGCCCGCTGGTATATTCGGGAAATGGCGGGGTTTGCAAAAGCGGCTGCCATTGGGGATCGATACTCCGGTTGATAACCGTTTCCGGCCGCACGCGGCTGCTGCGGTACTTTTCATCCCAGCAACTGATGAATGCATCCATCAGTGTAGCGGCCGCGAGTGAATGCACCATAATACCTTTGTCCAGGTCCAGGTTCGCTTTGGTGGTCGCGATGCCGGTAATATTCATCCAGTGCCCGCCCGGGCTGATTTTCTTGAAACCGATGTTCATATGACCCGAGGTATTGATCGCAAACGGGTTGCAATCCCAGTAGGAAGCGATAAACCGCTGCTGCTCCGTCAGGTTTTTACCTACATCATAAACCTCTTTTGCCAGCTTATAGAATGCGCTGGTGCTGTCCTTGCTGAACTCCACGGGCGGTTTGGGCACAAACTGACTGCACGAATCGATCAGCACGGGACGGATCGTTTTCCAATGCGGCTCTACACCCTCGATATAGCCCGGCGGGGTCGGATACCAGAATCCATCGCCTTTTTTCGGACGGTACCGAAGGCGGGTACTAAGTTTGAGATAACCATCGGTGGAGCCGTCCGCGGCGATTTTCTTAGCCACTTCCTGCGCTACGGCAATCGATTTGTCGATCGTAGCCTGCGAATGCCCTTCCCGCAGCAATGCGATGATCAGCTTTTTCTGGTCTTCTTCCAGCATGTAGCCCGACGGGATAATGAGCCGCCCCGTTTCCAGAATACAATACAATGCGGCGATTTGGTAATCGTAATCTTTCGCCTCGATGGCAATGGGGCTAATGCTTTTGGTTAATGTCGTCGGTGCGACGATCTGCTTGTTATTCCGCGCCACGATCTCGTGCGCACCCAGGAGGCAATAGGTATAAAACCGGCTGGCGGCGGGCGGGTTCACCACGTCGTGGATCATCACCATCGTGACAGAAAAGACAGCAGGCTGCAAATGCTTGCGCAGTTCCTCTCTGGCAGGTTTGGCAAAAACAGATTGGGCAAAAATCAATAGGAAGAGAAAAATCCGGCGCATTACTTTCTGGAATTTTTATAAAACTGCAATGGCTCATTGAATGCGCCAATCACCACAAAAGGCTGGTTGCCGATTTGCACCTGCACGGCCGATTTCACATCACCCACGACCGACAATCCCGACTCCGGCTGCTCCACAAACCGGAAGCCTCCCTTGCCGTCACCAGCAAAAAGACTACCATAATTCGCGTCCATACTGCCCAATTTAAGCCGGTTATCCGTCTTGTTGCCTAAAAGCAGCAGGTCTTTCAGCCCGTCGTGGTTGTAGTCACCCGTCAGGATCGTGCATACAGGCCCGAACTGGGCGCGTGCGGGCATCGCAAGCTTCTCGAATTTGCCGTTG
>CAMLNK010000558.1 GCA_946481035.1 uncultured Dyadobacter sp.
CGGAACGACCACCAACTCGGACGGTGCGTTCCAGATCGACGTGCCCGACCAGGCTACGGTGCTGGTATTCAGCTTTGTGGGTTACAAATCTGTGGAGGAAACAGTTGGTGCGCGCACCGACATCGGTGTAAGGCTTGTGCCTGAAAACAAATCGCTGGAAGAGGTCGTAGTGGTCGGTTACGGAACGCAGAGCAAGCGGGCGGTGACCGGCGCGGTAATTTCTGTTAATTACGACAAGTTTAAGGACCGTTCATTTAGCAATGTAAGCCAGTCGCTGGCCGGAACGTTGCCAGGGGTAAATATTTCGCAATCGCAGGGGGCGCCGGGGGCTTCGCCGGTGATCAAAATCCGCGGGATCAGTTCCATTACCGCCGGTACCAATCCGCTGATCGTCGTGGACGGTGTGCCGCTGGAAAACTTTAACCTCAACCTGATCAACCCGCAGGATATCGAGTCGATCGAGGTGCTGAAAGATGCCTCGTCGGCAGCCATTTACGGTTCGCGCGGATCGAGCGGGGTTATTATCGTGACGACCAAAACCGGTAAGCCGGGCAAGGTGAATGTGAGTGCAAACGTCGAATACGGCTCGCAAAAGGTGACCCGCCGCGTGAAAATGATGGACGCGCAGCAATTTATCGAGACTTATATTGATGCCAAAAACAATGCGTGGACTGCGCAGGGTGGCAATGCGAACGATCCCAACAGTGCCCGGCCGACGACATTGCGTATTCCCGAAGATTTTACCTCAAACCCACAGCAGTTTGGAAAAGGTACCAACTGGCAGGATGTGATGTTCCGCACCGCGCCGTCCTTCAATGCGCAGGTAACTGTAACGGGCGGTACCGAGAAGACACAATACATGTTTTCAGGGGCTTATCTGGATCAGACGGCTGTGTTGGATGCTAATTATTACAAACGCCTGGCGCTTCGTTCGAACCTGAAAACGCAGATTTCGAAGCGGCTCAGCGCAGGTCTGAACATTGGTATAACCTCGATTTTCGACCGTACGGAGGGTACACAGGGTAAAAGTGACGTGATCAGCCTTGGCCTGCAAAGCGATCCTATTTTCCCGGTTTATAACGAAAACGGCAACCTCGGGTTCCGTGACCCTAATTCGACATGGTTCCGCTTTACTTCCTATGCCGATATGAGCCTGTGGCACCCGTACTCGCTCACCCGCGAGGTCGATAAGGGCCGGAAGTCGTTCAATACCCTGGCGACGGGTTACCTGGAATACGAATTCATCGACGGCCTGCGGTTCCGGACGAGCCTTAGCGGCAACCTTTACAATACGCGCAGCAATTTTTATTGGAATGATAAACAGAAATACGGCTATTCGGCGGTGCTGGCGGCGCAGGGTAATGCGAGCGACGGTTATATGCTGAACTGGCTGAGTGAGAATACATTAACCTACGATAAGAAGTTCGGCGAACATGCATTTACCGGGTTGCTGGGCTACACCAGCCAGAAGCAGCGCGACGAAACGATGTATGTGGCTGCCAATAATTTCCCGAACGACCTCGTGCATACGCTCAATGCGGGAACAGTTACCGCAGGGAATACCACAGCTAGCGAATGGTCGCTGCTTTCGTACCTGGCGCGGGTTCAGTACAATTTTAAAAACAGGTATTTCCTGGCCGGTGCGTTGCGCCGCGATGGCATGTCGCGCTTTGGCGAGAATAATAAATGGGGCTATTTTCCTTCTGTTTCGGCGGGCTGGCTGCTTTCGGATGAGGCATTCATGTCGGGTGTGACGGCGGTGAACAACCTGAAACTTCGTGCGAGTTACGGGGTGACGGGTAACAACCAGATCCCTAACTATGGGGCGATCAGTCTGCTGGCCGCGGCACAATATGTGAATGGCTCGAATCTGGCCAACGGTTTGAAAGTGAGTAGTCTGGCTAACCCTGATCTGAAATGGGAGAAGACCAATCAGTTCAATATCGGCGTTGATTTGGGCCTTTTCAATAACCGCATTAACCTTTCGGCGGAGTACTACAACTCGGTGACCCGCGACATGCTGCTTTTTGTGCCGGTGCCTGACATTACCGGTTTCTCAACCCAGCTGACCAACATTGGTAAAATGCGTAACCGCGGCGTGGAATTGAATATTTCAACCAAAAACCTGACGGGGGTATTTACCTGGACAACAGATTTCAACATTTCCAGAAACCGCAACAAAGTGCTGCAACTTGGCCCGGGCAATGCGCCGATCCAGTACGTCGACAACGTTGTGACCGTGCGTACCGAAGTAGGCCAGCCGGTTTCGAACTTCTACGGCTACATTTTCGACGGGGTTTTCAAAAACCAGGCGGAAGTCGATGCTTACCCGCACCATGCCAGCACCACGCCCGGCGACCCGAAAGTGCGCGACGTGAATGGCGACGGCAAGATCAGCGACGCCGACCGGACGATTTTGGGTAATTATCAGCCGAATTTCACGGCCGGTATCACTAATACGGTGGGTTACAAAGGTTTCGAGCTGTCGTTCCTGTTTCAGGGTTCATTCGGCGGTGAGATTGCCAACAACAATGTGCGCTACCTCGGCACGTGGGACAACGGCCGGAACTTCTTTGCCGATATGTATAACTACTGGCGGTCGGAGAGCAATCCGGGCGATGGAAAGCATTTCAAGCCGTCGGTGAACTACCTCGGGCTGCAGAAGCAGTTTTCTTCTTATTGGGTTGAGGACGCTTCGTTCGTGCGCCTGCGGAATGTGCGCGTATCCTATGCATTGCCTGCGAAATGGGTTTCAAAGCTGAAAGTAGCCGGTGCGCGGGTGTATGTAAATGCGGAGAATGTGCATTTGTGGAGCAAATACATCGGGTATGACCCGGAGAATACCACTTACGGTACTACTTCCTATTCTTCGAGTATGGAAACTTCCAGCTCGTACAGCAGCGGCAATGCGCCTGTGCCGGGAGCATTTCAGGGGGTGGATTATGGATCGTATCCACTGCCTCGGGTTATTACTGTTGGGATTAAGGCTGATTTTTAAGGTTTTATGCCACGAAGACACGAAGCTACACGAATGCTTCCACTAAAATTCGTGAACCTTAGCGGCCCGCCGCAGCGGTGCCTTCATGGCAACAAAAAAATAAGAAGACTAATGAAAACACTCATAAAATCACTAGCCCTGGTAGCGTTCATAGCAAGCACCTGGGCCTGCAAGGACTCTTTCCTGGAACTCGCCCCGGTATCCAACCCGAGCGCGGAGAATTTTTACAAAACAAAATCGGATTTCGATCTGGCGGCCAATGCGGCTTACAACACGCTTTATACCGTGTATCACCCGCAAGGCCCGGTTTCCTACGCCGGCGAGCTGATGTCCGACAATGTCACGATCTACAACATTTCCGGCAACCAGGCCGATAAATGGCAGTTCCGCGACTACACGCTCGCGCCTGCGAACACGATGGTGTACCAGTTCTGGCAGGATTTCTACCGCTCGATCTACAACATCAATATCATTCTCGATAAAATCCAGAATGCGGACCTGGATGCTACTTACAAGGCTCAGACACAAGGTGAAATGCTCTTCCTGCGCTCACTGTATTACTTCAATATGGTGCAGCTCTGGGGGGATGTGCCACTGGTAACGCGGCCGGTTAGTGCTGCTGAGGCCTACGACATCCTGCGTGCGCCGGCGACAGAAATTTATGCGCAGATCACTAAAGACCTGGCGGAAGCAAAATCCAAACTTCCGGCAACATCGGCGATAACCGGCCGGGCTACGAAAGGCGCCGCGCAGACGTTGCTGGGAAAAGTGTACCTGGCTACCGGCGACAAAGCCAATGGTACCAAAGAGTTGAAAGAAGTTTATGACAGCAAACAATATGATCTGCTGCCTGCCTATGCTTCGCTTTGGGATGCCAAAACCAAGAATACCAAGGAGTCGATCTTCGAAATCCAGTTCCTGGGCGGTTCTGCAACTTCACCGTACAGCAACTACTATCTCGAATTTTTCCCCAATTCGAATGCTTTGGGCTTCTACGGCGCGGGTATGAACCAGGTTGTGGAAGACATCTGGAATGAATACGAAAAAGGCGATGGTCGCCGCGAAGCTTCGATCGACACGGGCTTTACCGATGCAAAAGGCAATTTTACCAAAACCAAATTCCCTAAAAAATGGCAGGACAAAACTGCACCACTGATTAACCAAAACATTGCTGCGAATAACAATTTCATGGTT
>CAMLNK010000559.1 GCA_946481035.1 uncultured Dyadobacter sp.
GTTGTACTACTAAAAAGTTAGTAATATATTCACGTTTACAAACTCTGACCTTTAAATCATTGTCTATGGAACTGCGTTCTCTCACCCGCGCCGAGGCGGAGATTATGAGGATACTCTGGCAGCTCAATCGCGCCTTCATCAAGGATATTCTGGCACAAATGGCGGACCCAAAGCCGGCCTACACCACCGTTGCGACGTTTGTCCGGATTTTGGAGAAAAAGCAAATGGTGGCGCACGTCACGTATGGCAACACGCACGAGTATTATCCGCTCGTGAGCGAAGAGGATTATCGACGGCACGAAGCCAGGCAACTCGTTGAAAATTACTTTGAAAATTCGGTGACAAGCCTCGTTTCTTTTTTTCTGAACGACAGCGCGCTGACAGAAAACGATCTGGACGATCTGGCCGATTTTATCGATAAACGCAGAGCCAAAAAGTAAAACTGTACTTATTATGGATACACTTCATTACGTGCTGAAAGTGAACCTGTGTTGGGCCATCTTTTACATAGCCTATTGGGCATTGTTCCGAAAGCATACCTTTTTCACGGGTAACCGCCTGTACCTGGTAGCATCGTTGCTTGCAGGCATGTGGATACCCGCGCTCGAACTGCGTGAACAGGTAGATCCTTTGACGACGGAGAGTCCGCTAACCCGCGTGGCTAGGTTAACAATGGCTTCGAATGCGGCAGAAATTGATGCTGCGGATGGGCCGTTAATCGTCTCCTGCATGTACCTGGCGGGTGTGTGCGTGATGTTTTTTCTCCTGTTGAAAGCGCTGGCCCGTATTTACCACATCATCCGATCGGGCGTTGCGATACCGATGGAGGAGTGCCGGTTGGTACTCAGTCAGGGCGGCCATGTGTGTAGCGGCTCGTTTTCGTTCCTGCGATGGATGGTAGTGTCGCCGGAAGACTATGCAGAGAATTTCGAGCCCATATTTGCCCACGAACGGGTCCATATCCGACAATGGCATTCATTGGACATACTCCTGATCGAGGTATTAAAGGTATTTTTCTGGTTCAATCCCGTGCTTTGGCTGTACAAGTCTTCCCTTCAACAAATCCACGAATTCCTCGCCGATGCCCAGGCGCCGGATCGGGATCGTTACGCAGCTTTTATGGTTTCCTACGCCCGCCGGGCCATGTCCGCATCCGTCGCCAGTAAATTCTTCAACAAATCACTCTTAAAACAACGAATTCACATGATTTACAAACAACGTACACCTAAATGGATGGGGTGGAAATACGTGTCCATTTCCCCTTTGTTGGTGGTAACAGCGATGCTGATGGCTACCAGAAAGTACGAATATTCGAAGGCGGAGGCTGGCGGACGAAATATCAATGCGGGCGGCGCTGTTGTTGAGCCTTTTATTAGCATTGTGGGTGCCATGGCGCGCGGCTACATGGGGTGTGGGAAATTGCATAATTATCAAAAAACGACCCACCTCAGCCTATCCTCCCGCCTAAAAACGACCGGCGGCGTTAACGAAAATACAGCCGACTCTTTACCTGAACTCAATGCGCTCATTGCCAGGTTTAGCACGGCCGTGTCGAACAATGATTTGAAAAATGCGGATAGCCTGAGAAAGGAAATCAATCCGATGATATGGTCCGAATCCGCTCGCCTGCGGAAGGAGCAAACAGAAGTAAGGCTACGTTCGCAGGGACTTGCCGCATCGATCCATGCGCAAAATTCGCCCAATGTGCTCGCTCGCCTGAGTAGCGATGTGAAGCGAGTTTCCGAGGAACGCTTTCAAGCACGATGGGACTATTTTGATAAAATAAGAACGCAATTTGACGAAGTCGTGTCCGACCTGAGGCACCAAATGAACGATGTAGCAGCCGAAGGCGACAAGGCCACCCAGGACCAGATCATCCAGGAATTGATCGCAGCGGGAGCTGCGGCGAATAAAGAAAGCCTAAGCTACCGACTTCACAATATGTTCCTGATCGTAAATGGCGTAGAACAGCCCGAAGCGCTTCACCAGAAACTGAAATCCAGATACCTTAAATATAGTTGGATGGAATGGGTGTACAACTGGGACGGCGTCACCGGGCATCGCTTCACAGGCGTTAGGTTCAGCGGGTGATTCACTCAGAAAGAGCTTCAACAGAAAAGCCCACGCATCACCTGATCCGTACAAGCAAGTAATTTGAGCCGTGGGGGAAATCGTTCGCGGGCGGCGGGGCGTCATCTTTGTGTTATTAAATCAACAAAATTAAAGATGACGACGATCACAAAGATTAACCTGGGCCAGAATGGGCCGCTCGTTTCCAAACTCGGATTAGGTTGTATGCGCATGTCGCCCGTATGGGGCGGTCCCGGCCAGGATGAGGCCGAAAGCATTGCTACCATTCATACAGCGCTGGACAATGGCATCAATTTTCTCAATACCGGGGACTTTTACGGTGCCGGGCATAATGAGCTACTGGTGGGAAAGGCGATTAGAGGCCGTCGCGACGATGCGTTCATCAGTGTCAAGTTCGGGGCTATTTTTTATAATAATCAATGGCTTGGACTGGATCTCCGGCCAGTGGCGATCAAGAACTTCATCAATTACTCTCTCGTGCGATTGGGAATTGATACCATCGACCTTTACCAACCTTGCAGGCTCGATAACAGCGTTCCGCTGGAAGATGTGATCGGTACGGTTGGTGAGCTGATCAAAGAAGGGAAAGTGCGCTACCTGGGCGTTTCCGAAATTACCGCTGACCAGCTGCGCAAGGCCCATCGCGTTCACCCGGTGACAGCTTTGGAGATAGGATATTCGCTGGCCGACCGGCAAATTGAAAGCGATTTGCTTCCTGCGGCCGAAGAGCTGGGCATCGGTGTGGTAAGCTTTGCCAATACGGCGGAGGGCCTGCTCACCGGCGATATGAAAGCCCCGCTTCCGGCTGGCAGCTATCAGCACCATTTTCCGCGTTTCCAGGGTGAAAATCTGGTTAAAAACCTGGCTACTGTTGAAGTATTAAAACAAATGGCCAGGGAGAAAGGGCACACACCGGCACAGCTGGCGATTGCCTGGGTGAATGCGCAGGGAGAGCACATTATGCCGCTGGTAAGCATGAACCGCAGGGCGAGGCTGCCGGAAAACATGGAAGCGATGGGAATCCGGTTCACTACCGACGAAATGGATGTGCTCAACACGCATTTCGCGCCGGGCGCGATCGCGGGCGGAACTTATCTTCAACGATAGCGGGGTACTTCAAGCCCCGCTTTTTAATATCTTTACGGTGTGACGAATCCAACTGAAATAATCCCGGGCGTTATCTTTTACTCCTATTTCTCGAAACAGAGAAAGGATAAAGTCGCATTTATGGAGCATAACACCCTGATTTTGCAGGTATCGGGCCGTTTTTCATTGGAAACGGCCACGGAGAAGGTCTCGATGGGTGCCGGTGAAATGTTGCTGGTACAGAAGAACCAGCTGGGCGAAATTACGAAGACTCCCCTCGACGGCGAGGATTATCAAACCATCGTGATATGCTTGCAGGAGGATTTGCTGCGGACCATCGCACTCGAAGAGCAGGTTGAGACGGGGCACAAATACACCGGGCCGCAAAATGTACTCATTCCGGGCAACGACTTTCTGCGCGCATTCTTCCAATCGGTGGTCCCGTACGTGCGCAACCCGCGCGAGGCGATTACCGAGCGCCTCGGTATGCTGAAAGTGAAAGAAGCGGTGCATTTGCTGATGCACGCCATGCCGGAGCTGGAAGGGCTGCTGTTCGACTTTTCGGAACCCTATAAAATGGATCTGGAAAAATTCATGCACAGCAATTTTCACTATAATGTTCCCGTGGAGAAGTTTGCCAGGCTTACCGGGAGAAGCCTGGCAGGGTTCAAACGCGATTTTCAAAGGATTTTCGGGATGGCGCCGCGGCACTGGCTTCAAGAAAGAAGGCTTGCGGAGGCCCGGTACCTCATCGAAGCAAAGCATAAAAAGCCGTCGGCGATCTACCTCGATCTCGGATTTGAAAGCCTCTCGCATTTCTCGCATTCATTCAAGAAAAAATTCGGTAAGGCACCTACCGAATGGATGGTGTAGGTGGGACCGCCTAGGTCGGGCCGCGCAGGTGGGACCGCCCAGGCCAGGCCGCGATTGGCCCCGGTTTTTGGCAGGTTTGCACCCGCATTCCCATTGAACGACCGTGTACTTTTGTTGAGTCACAATTCAACTGAAAACA
>CAMLNK010000560.1 GCA_946481035.1 uncultured Dyadobacter sp.
AGGCACTTTACTGGTCTGCCCCAAGTCGAGCAGGATCCATAATATATCCGGGCTGATGTATTTTTTCCCTCCGGCAACACCCTGGATGCATTTTACGAACTCTTCCAGTTCGCCTTCACCGGAAAAGTAACCGCTCACGCCCGCATTCAGATTAGCAATCACCACTTCGTATTCCGCGGTGCCGCCGAAGACGATGATTTTGGCAGCAGGATACAATTCACGGGCTTTAAGCACGTCGTTACTCTCACTGTCCCCTATCGCCGAATCCGCTCTGGCCACAATCAGGTCCACAGTTTCGTCGGGATCGTTGCTGATAAAGGAAATAATGCTGTCCGATTCAAGGACAAGCGCATCGGCAAACCTCTGTTTCAGGAAAGTAACTAATCCGTAACGGTATATCGGCACTTTTTCAACAACCAGTATTGTCATGATCCAGGGGGTTTATAAGTAGTAAACCAGATAGTTTTCTGCATTTCCGGGGAAACATGCTTACTTATTGGCATCTTCCCGGAAAATCCGGGAAGATGCCAGCACTACCAGCGTTTTAGGCATTTTTACTTGTTGATAATGATCTTCTGCGATGACTTCACGCCATTCGCGCGGGTAATGTTCACGACATAGATCCCGTTCGACAGGTTTTTCATATTCAGCTCACCTGTCTGAGGAATATCCCCCTGGTAAACCTTCAAGCCTTTGGTGTCGTAAATGCTTACTTGAGCGGCCGCGCCTACATCTTTGATAAAGAGCTTATCCACTACCGGGTTAGGATATACGTATGCACTTGCTTCCGCTCCTTCCAGTCTTACACTACGGATACCGCTATAAGCAAAGGTCAGGTCCTTGTCCACCATTTTCAAACGGTACAGGTTCTCGCCTTTGATCGGGGTCGGATGGGTAAAGTCATAGTTGCGCAAAACTTTGCTCTCACCGTGGGATTTAACCAGGCCGATTTTATCCCAATTCTTTCCGTTCACGCTGTGCTGCACTTCGAAATAGTCGCTATTGGTTTCCTCGGTAGTCGCCCATTTTAGTATTGCCGCACTTCCCTCTTTAACCGCATCGAACGAAACTAAAGTTACAGGCATGTTAAGGTCCGCACGGGTAAATATCGATGCGAAGTCGTCATTGGACTCACTTGCCAGCAAATCGCCGGGAGGATTAAGATTCGCTAAAAAACCTACCGTGAGGTCGGTTGTTATCTTTGTTGTGGGCAGCTTCGATAATGTGATCGGATAGACGACATCCGCCAGCATCGTTGCATCTTTTGAAAATCCTATGTAGGAATTTGTCGCAGCATTATACGTCCAGGTAAAAAAGTCGGCACCAGCACCGGAAGGTATCAGTGATGCACTGCCCTGTAAATCGCTGAGCGATATGGTAACCGAAGCAAAGCTGATACCCAGGTCATCACTGCTGAGCGGTTGATCCAGAATCTCGGCTGTTATGTTAAAAGTGATCTCAACAGTTCCCGGAAATAGTGCAGGCGCCGGGGTGATATTCGGCGAAGTCAGGTTCATATCAATGGCCTGAGCGTTGGCTTCGAACGTTCCGAAAGCCAGCAAGATCGCAAAAATGGAATATACGTAATTCTTCATGGTTGTAGTTTGTTTGATTAGTTGGAAAAATATTCAATCTGTTCTGCGTCCTGGTTATTGAGCAGGTTCACCTCGCCTCCTCCCGCACCGTTCGGAATATTGACGGGCAACGAGAATGTCCCGTTAGTGACGCCGGGAGTCAGCGTTACGTAAAAAGCAAGTCTGCGCTGACTACCTTTGGGAATGACGGTCGTCGTGGTAAAAATGTAATAACTGGCGTCCTGGGTGGCAGTCCAGATGCTGTTCTGTACAGAGATGTTGGCGTTGGCCGGGGCGGTCGTCTGGGCTGGGTTCCACACAAAGTTAGACAGCAATGGGTGCTTTTGAACCCTAACCGTAATAGGCCCGCCATTCGTTGACGTAACAGTGCCCACTTCCAGGGCCGACAATACCACTTCCAGTACTTGTGTGCCATGTACAATCGAAGGCACTACGGAAATACGCGGGCTAAGATCAGGCCCCATACCCGCCAGCGTGTATGCGACATAAGTGTTAGGAACAATGGAAGCAGTGGTAGTAATAGAACCATCGGTTATCGTGCTCGTTCCCCCCAAAACGGAGGTAGCGTCGACGGTCGACGGGATTCTAACCCAGTCCGAGCCGTTCCAGCCCACGATCGTCAGTGAGGATAAAACGTTTCCCGTGAGCGTGGTGACATTGCTCGTCGCGTCCCACGTAAGCGTGATTTGGGTAGCATTCGTACCGTCTATATCCCAGTACTCCACATTGCTCACCGCCTTGATCCCCGGCCCGCGGGTTGTCATCCCGATCGGGAAAGGTCCCCCGTTTGGAAGCGCGGGGTAGTTGCCGCCCGTAAAAAGGTTGCTGGTGACGGCCGTTTGTGGGTTTGCAAAAAAGTACGCGCCCATGGTCCCGTCTGCCGAGGCTGCAAACTGCCCCAGATGACTGTTGTCGCCCACAGGGAATATGAATCGTCCCAACCCGTATTTACGTACATAGCCGTCCACATAACCCGCGTCGGACGCTCCGGTCGAAGTGAGGTTATCGCCTGCAAAGTTGAGTATCCCGAAATTATTCGCCGCGCGCTCGGTCAGGATCACCCCGGGCTGCGCGCCGCTGCCGCCTGCCACAAAATCATGGTTACCGAAAAAGGTCATCTGGGCCCCGCCAAAGATGGTGGTGTTGCCCTGGCTGCCTTCCTGCGCTTTCGCCGGATTCCAGATTGCAAACAACACCAGTAATATCAGAAAGCCGACCCTGCCCCTAATGCCGGAAACAGACAAGTCGTTGTATAATTTATCGATCATTTTTTTACATTGTTTAGTTTTCTAAGAACAGTACAGAGCTTATGCTGGTCGAAAGCAACCAGACAGTGAAAATGGTCTTGTATTCGAATGGGTTGCCGCTCATAGAACGGTTCAGCAACTAACGCGACGGGGCAATTTGCCTGCTGCCTGCCTGCTTAATCAAATCCCTGAGCGCTGCCACTTCCTGCGTGCTGAATGTATCTTTTTCAGCCAGTTGCGATTTCAGGCTTTCGATCTCTTTTTGCTGGTCCTGAATCGCTTTGACAAGAAGCGGTGTCACTTTGGCGTAATCCACACTCCAGGGGTTTGTCTTGGCATCTTTCCCTCCCACGGTTACCGCGCCAGGGAAAACCTTGTAAAGCTGCTGAGCGATAAAACCGGTGCTCGGCGTCGTCTTATCGGAGATATAGTTATAATCCTTCACCTCGATCTTCATCAGATCGCCAACGCCGTAGTGAGTGGGTTTGATGTTCTCTTTCAAGCGCATGTCGGAAGTCGTGTTGTACGAAACTCCACCGGCAGTACGGGTAATAGTAGCAATAACGACGCCGTTCAACCAAAAACGCGCATACGGATCGCCATTCGCCGCCGTCCTTTTAGTTAAATAGAGGTTTGTCCAGGCTCCTGAATTTTGAATGGCAAAATAGGTTGCCGCAGGTAGGTGAGGTAAATAACTTCCTAAAACGCCGCCTAGTTGATGCGTACCGTTGGCTATCGGACTACCCGATACGCCGGTTCCTGTCATCAGGAATGTTCCCGTCATGTGCAATTTAGCCTTGGGATTGAATACATTTAAGCCTAGGTTTCCGGGTCGCCAGATATTGCTCACCTTGTTCCCTTTGGCGTCGGCCTTGCTGGCACCAATATAGAATGGAGTGGTTGAAGGCGTCACAGGAGGAGTATAAGGTTCCCAGGCACCTGCAATACAGGTCCAGGTATCACCTTCGGTAGCACTATTTTCCAGTGTGTCGACATACATTGTCCCTACTGTACAAGATCCGCTCGGTGCACCTGGGCCAAAGATGAAGACCTTTTCAACCTCTCCACCCACCCTCACCCATTTGGTACCGTCATTGTAATACGCTCCCGGCTCTACATCCGTAGTCGTGCTGGTGTTATATACCTGCATTCCCGCAACGTGCGAGGTCAACGGAGAGGCTGCCGTGGTGGAAGTGAGCGATACCCTTGGAAAAAGGATCCCTTTGGTCGCACTTTCAACGTCCAGGGCCGCATTGGGGTTCACAGTCGTCGGGTTGTTACCAATTTTTACCTGGGCGGATGAAAATGTGGCGCTCAGCATCATCGCGGATGCAATGCCAAATCTC
>CAMLNK010000561.1 GCA_946481035.1 uncultured Dyadobacter sp.
GGGGATTTCCAGGTACGACAAAAAGTCATTGTCAGAAAAAAAGCCGATTGCCACTAAAATACCGTCGGAATACGAGGCTAATGAACGAATGACTTTCGGGATCCTGGAAGCGAACGACGGGAGTATCTGGTTTGGCTCCCTGGGCGGTGTGTATCGTTATGACGGAAACACCATTAAGGATTTTAAAGGTAAATAGGGCAGTGATTATGAAAATCCACATTATGGGCGCCTCCTGCGCGGGATCGACTACATTGGGAAATGCATTGTCCAGGAAGTGGGGGATACCTTATTTCGATACCGACGACTTTTTCTGGGAGCGCACGCAGGTGCCTTATACGGTGCGCAGGGACGCGCCTACGCGCAGTGGGATGCTGCTGGAAGCCGTTTCGCGGGTCGACGACTGCATTGTGGGCGGATCGCTGATCAGTTGGGGAGAACAATGGCTCTCTGCATTCGACCTGGTCGTTTTCCTGTACGTTCCACAGGAAGTCAGAATGGAGCGGCTTGTACAACGCGAACTGGAACGGTACGGCGACATTATTTACACAGATCCCGAGCGAAGTCACCTTTTCCGGAAATTTTACGACTGGGCATCGAAATACGACGACCGGGATTTTACCGGCCGCAACGTTGGTGTCCATGAAGAATGGCTGAGCAAGCTTTCCTGCCCGGTCGTTGAGATTCGCGGGGATACGACGGTGGCGGAGCGGGTGGAAGCCATTGATAGGGCAATTATTATTTGGTAATCAAGTGGTTATTTGCCAAATGTATATTTGCTATACACCGTCTCTTCCACCTTATGAGAAAGTCAAAAACCACTGGCCAGTTAAAAGTGCATGCCGTCTCGGGTACTTACGTAGTGGTACTCGGGATAAATCTCCCCGAAAATCTTTGCGATGGATTACTGGGCTTTTCAGTCCATCGGGCAAGTCCAAAAGATAATGAGGCGTTCTATTTGGAGGGTATGAAAGCTTTCGCGGAGACAGATCCGGGATTTCCGCCAGGATCGCTGTACTCGACCAGGGACCATCCGATACAAAGTTTCCAATGGTCGGACTACGAGGCCAAACCCGGGTACACCTACACGTATACGGTTACGGCACTGCGGGGCACGCCGAAAAATCTTGTGGAATTCGCGAGTACAAGTATCAAGATCACCACGGAAAGCCCGCAAGGCGGAGATCATGATGTTTATTTCAACCGGGGAACGGCCGCTTCCCAGGATTATGTCAGAAGATTCGGGGATTTGGCGCCGGATAAGGTTGTGCCTCAGTCGAGTGCTTATGAATGGCTGTCGCGAGGGCTATATGAAGCACTGATCGATTACATAACGTCATGTGTTCCGGGGCGTCACAGCCTCAGAATCGCGGCGTATGAATTCGCCTATGTGCCTTTTTTGGAAATTCTCAAAGCTACGGCCGACAGAGGGGTTGACATCCAGGTAGTTTTTGATGAAAGAAAGGATGAGCCGGGAATAAAGAACCGCAAAGCTGTGGACGAGGTAGGGATAGCGGGTTTTTGTACGCCTCGTAAGAAGGGCCGTTCGGCAATATCCCATAATAAATTCATCGTCAAACTGGATAATGGCGCTCCCGTTGCCGTTTGGACAGGCGGGACGAATTTTTCGGAGGGGGGCATATTCGGACATTCCAATGTGGCCCATGTGATAGAAGACGCCCAGGTCGCCACCTCATTTCTGCAATACTGGACCGCACTCCACGATGATCCGGAAAATGGCGTGATCAAGGCAAAAACGGAACAAATTTCACCTCTTCCGGCAACACCACTGCCTGTGGGCACCTCTGTGATTTTCAGCCCCAGGACAAATCTGACTGCTTTGGATTTGTATTCAAAGCTGGCCATGAATGCCAGCGATGGCTTGCTGATGACCTTTGCCTTTGGTATGAACAAAATCTTCCAGGACGTTTATCAAAATAGCAGGGCACCGTTCCGGCTCGCGCTGCTGGAAAAGGCCACGCGTTCGTTTGCCAAAAAGGATGAGGAAAAAAAGAAGGCAGAAGAGCGGCAGATCCGGATTTTGAGAGATATGCCTGAAAATGTATTTGCAATCGGTAATTTCATCAAAACGAACGAATTTGACGGCTGGCTGAAAGAGAAGCTGACCGGGTTCAACAAGAACGTCAATTTCATTCACAATAAATTTATGCTGATTGACCCGCTCGGTAACGATCCGATCGTCATCGCCGGGTCTGCTAATTTTAGTGAGGCGTCAACGAATGCAAATGATGAAAACATGGTAATTGTCAGGGGCAACAAACGGGTTGCCGACATTTACCTCGGAGAATTCATGAGGTTATTCAAGCATTTTTCATTCAGGGAATCCTTGAATTTTAGAAAACCTACCGATCCTCCCAAGCCATTGCGGACGGACGATTGGTGGAGAGAAAGCTTTGGCAACACGCCAGAATCTTCGAGAAGGAAGTTTTTTGCAAAAGTTAACAAATGACACTTTTCAAAGTCCATTGCAAGTCCATTGCAAGTCCATTGCAACTTGCGGGCCGGTAAAAGAAAAAAGCACTTAACAATTTTGTTAAGTGCTTTACTTTCAAGAGCCCCCAGTCGGGATCGAACCAACGACCTACTGATTACAAGTCAGTTGCTCTACCAGCTGAGCTATGGAGGCCTTTTTTTCTTTGTGATACCGTTTGTTATTCCGTTATCATGGTGCAAAAGTAGTCGAGCGGGATATACAATGCAACCTTTTCAAAGTAAATTTTTCAACTTTTTTTTCAGGTTTTAGATAGCCTCCTGAATAATAGTGAGTTGGTGTTTCAACTCATTTAGCTGGCTTACTGCATTACTGATCTTTCTTTCGAATTCTGCCTTCAAACGATCCGAAGTTTTCGATTTCGCGAAGAATTCGATGTTATTCTGCCAAAGCGCGATGTCGTTTTCAAGCTGCGTTATCTTCCGGCGAATGTCGTTTTCCTTGCGGTAAAGGTTGCGACCGCCTTCGCCGTCGCGCACCAGTTCTACTTCACTTTCCAACACTGCCTGTTCTTTCTCTTTGGTAGAAAGCTGGCCGATCGCGCTCACGTAGGTGTTGATAGCCGCGATATAACGCTTCTGAATGGCTTGCATGTCCTTCTTGGGTACAAACCCTATCGACGACCATTCCGACTTGAATGCGCTCAGCAAATTGAGTGAAGATTCGTCCTTGTCCTTTGCCGCCGCTTCGATCCTTTCGATCAGGTCGGTTTTTAGTTTCAGGTTCTGTTCAAATTCTTCTTCCACTTCGCGGTTTTTGGCCCGTTTCTGGTCGAAGTACGAGTCACATGCCTTTTTGAAACGGTCGTAAATGGTATCCTTGAATTTCTCGGGAACCTGGCCGATACCTTTCCATTTCTTTTGTAGCTCGATCACCTTCTGCGTCGTGGCAGGGTTATCTTCGCCGGTTGACAGAACGGCTTCGGCTTCTTCGCAAAGCTGGTTTTTCAGATCGAGGTTTTGCTCGCGTTTCGCTTCCAGCTGGCGGAAGAACTCGCCTTTGTTGTTGAAAAACGTTTTCAGCGCAGCCCAGAACTTCTTGCTCAGCTCTTTGCCTTCCTCACGCGGCATAATGCCTTTCAGGGCTACCCATTGGTCCTGGAACGCCATAATGTCTTTCGTTTTGGCATTCCATTCTTTAATGCTTCCCGAGTTGTAGGTGGTGAACGGAACAATTGCTTCGTAGATTTTCAGCTTTTGTTCGTAGTTCTCCTGCATGGATTTTTTCTGCTCGGCAAACTGGCCGCGTTGCGCATCATAAAGCACATCGAGAGCCTCTTTGAAGCGTTGCCACAGCTTTTCCTGATCTTCTTTCGGGGCAGGACCGAGGTGTTTGTATTCTTCAAAAATATGGTTGGCTTCGTTCAGGATTTCGCGCGTCATCGGACGGTTTTCCAGCGATTTGCCCAACTCTTCCACTTTTTCGCACAGCTCTGCTTTCAGGTCGGCATTGCGGCGGCGGTCGAGTTCTTTGAGTTCGAAATAGATGTTGCGGTTGCTGAAATAGCGGTCGATCAATGCATTATACGTTGCCCAAAGTGTGCCGTTATGCGGTGACGCGACGTTCCCTGCGGCTTTCCATTCTTCCTGGATCTTCTTGAATTCCTCCCAGCTCGATTTCAGCCCGCTAGCATCCGTTTCGCGCGTACCTTCCTCGTCCACGAGCCCGCGCAGGCGA
>CAMLNK010000562.1 GCA_946481035.1 uncultured Dyadobacter sp.
TGTAACAACTCAACGAAACACGTGTTTGAAAATGTGTGCTATTCGGTTACAAAATAGTTGGCAGGAAAGAGCTGAACCCTTCGCACTGAGCGGCTTGCTTTTTTAAAAGCTAATCAGTCTAAATAATTCTTAATAATGATTATAAATAAACAGGGCGGTTTGCAAAAATGAAAGGGATTCTTTGTCTCGCTAACGTTTGTGATATACCTTTGAAAGGTTCTAAATATACCTCATTTTTTTGCACTAAAACCATTCGTTTTTGATTATGTCGTGGTTTTCACAAACGTTAACGAGCTCTATCGGTAAAAAACTTCTGATGGCTCTTACCGGACTTTTTCTGATTAGTTTTCTGGTTGTTCATGCCACCATCAATGCAATGATTTTTTATAATGATGGTGGAGAGACTTTCTCCCATTGGGGGCATTTCATGGGTACCAACCCGATTATACGTACGCTTGAAATCGGCCTCGTAGCGGGCTTCATCATCCATATCGCTGACGGTTTGCTCCTTTGGAAAAACAACCGCGACGCCCGTCCGGTGAAATACGCTGTCAACAATGCAGCGGCGAACAGTACCTGGTACTCGCGCAGCATGGGCCTTCTCGGCACATTGCTTCTGATCTTCCTGGTGGTTCATACCTCGCAATTCTGGATACCTAACCGTTCCAACCAATTCGCGACCGGCGAAGAGTTGAACCTGTATCAAATGATGCTTGAAACTTTCCAGAACCCCGTAGTCGTGCTGATCTACGTGCTGGGTTGCGTTTCCCTTTTCTGGCATTTGCTGCACGGTTTCAAAAGCGCATTCCAGTCGCTGGGCCTCAACCACGTGAAATACAATGGTCTTATCTCCTTCGTAGGAACCGCATTCTCGATCATCGTGCCGATCCTGTTTGCATTAATGCCGATCTCGATCTACCTCGGCTGGGTGAAGTAATCCCGAAAGCGTCTTATTTCTAAAATTTTCGATTAAATAATATTTGATATATGGCAACGTCATCTCGTCTGGATGCCAGAATACCACAAGGACCACTCGAAAGTAAATGGAGCAAATACCGCTCGTCGGTTCCGCTTGTCAACCCTGCCAACAAACGTAATCTCGAAATTATCGTTGTAGGGACCGGACTTGCCGGTGCTTCTGCCGCTGCTACGCTCGCGGAGCTCGGTTATAAAGTGAAAGCATTCTGTTTTCAGGATTCCCCACGTCGTGCGCACTCCATTGCCGCACAAGGAGGGATCAATGCAGCAAAAAACTACCAAAATGACGGTGACTCGGTTTACCGTCTTTTTTATGATACCATCAAAGGAGGCGACTACCGTGCGCGTGAAGCGAACGTACACCGCCTGGCCGAAGTTTCGGGCAACATTATCGACCAATGCGTAGCGGCAGGTGTGCCTTTCGCACGTGAGTACGGCGGGTTGCTTTCCAACCGCTCTTTCGGTGGAACGCAGGTGCAGCGTACATTCTACGCAGCGGGCCAGACGGGCCAGCAGCTGTTGCTCGGCGCATATTCGGGCTTGCAGCGCCAGGTTGGTATGGGTACTGTTAAAATGTACAACCGCCACGAAATGCTCGACGTCGTGAATATCGATGGCAAATGCCGCGGTATCATCGCTCGTAACCTTATTACCGGTGAGATCGAAAGACACGGTGGCCACGCGGTATTGCTTTGTACGGGTGGTTACGGAAACGTTTTCTACCTCTCCACCAATGCAATGGGCAGCAACGTAACCGCGGCATGGAAAGCCCACAAACGCGGTGCTTTCTTCGGTAACCCTTGCTTTACGCAAATCCACCCGACTTGTATCCCGGTTTCGGGCGAGCACCAGTCGAAACTGACGCTGATGTCGGAGTCGTTGCGTAACGACGGCCGTATCTGGGTTCCTAAAAAGCAGAACGACAATCGCCCGGGCAACGAAATTCCCGAAAACGAGCGCGATTACTACCTCGAACGCCGTTACCCTGCATTCGGTAACCTCGTACCGCGTGACATCGCGTCGCGTGCTGCGAAAGAGCGTTGCGATGCCGGTTATGGCGTAGGGACTTCCAAACTGGCCGTTTACCTCGATTTCGCTGCGGCAGTTGAGCGTTACGGACGTGCGGAAGCCAACAAGAACAACATTCACAATGCCTCCGATGCCGACATTATCACATGGGGTAAGGCAGTTGTGAAAGAAAAATATGGTAACCTCTTCGATATGTATAAGCAAATCACGGGTGAAGATCCGTACGAAGTGCCTATGCGTATTTACCCTGCGGTGCACTACACCATGGGCGGCCTTTGGGTTGACTATAACCTGATGACCACCGTTCCGGGCTTGTACTCATTGGGCGAGGCCAACTTCTCCGACCACGGAGCAAACCGCCTCGGTGCTTCGGCGCTGATGCAGGGCCTGGCCGACGGATATTTCGTGATCCCTTACACCATCGGTGCATATCTGGCGAGCGAAATCCGTACCGGAAAAATCTCTACCGACCACGAAGCATTCGTGAAGGCGGAAGCTGAGGTGAAAGAGCGTATCGACACATTACTGCGCATTCAGGGTAAAACTTCTCCTGAGCTTTTCCACCGCCGCTTGGGCAAAATTATGTGGGAGAAATGCGGTATGGCGCGTAATGCGGAAGGTTTGAAAGAGGCGATCCAGGAAATCCGTCAGTTGAGAAAAGACTTCTGGTCGGATGTGAAAGTAATGGGTACTGCCAATTACTTCAACCCCGAACTCGACAAGGCCAACCGCGTGGCGGACTTTATCGAACTCGGCGAGCTGATGTGTATCGATGCTTTGGACCGTAACGAATCATGCGGCGGCCACTTCCGTGAAGAGTACCAGACCGAAGAAGGTGAAGCATTGCGCGACGACGAAAATTATATGTATGTATCGGCCTGGGAACACAAGGGTCCAGAGGATTGGGAGCTTCACAAGGAAGAACTGATTTACGAAAACATCAAAATCGCTCAGCGTAGCTACAAATAAGAAACCCCCGGTGGCACGGATTTATGCCACGCTAAAAAGTTGTATCAGAAATAAAGAATATAGGTATGGAAGGAAATATGAGGTTGTCTCTGAAAGTGTGGAGACAAAGCAATACAGACGCAGCGGGAGGTTTCGAAGACTACAAGCTGGACAACGTTTCCCCTGATATGTCATTTCTTGAAATGTTCGATGTACTCAATGAGCAGCTCATCGAAGAAGGAAAGGAACCTGTTGCATTCGACCACGACTGTCGCGAAGGTATTTGCGGGATGTGTTCGATGTATATCAATGGCCGTCCCCACGGGCCTCTGCGCGGGGTAACTACCTGCCAGCTGCACATGCGTTCGTTCAAAGACGGTGATACCATCGTGGTAGAGCCTTGGAGAGCACAGGCATTCCCGGTGATCAAGGACCTCGTGGTAGACCGCGACGCATTCGACCGCGTGATTTCTGCCGGTGGTTTCGTTTCTGTGAACACGGGTAACGCGCAGGATGCAAACGCATTGCCGATCGCAAAAGAAGCAGCTGACGACGCATTTGCAGCGGCGGCGTGTATCGGTTGCGGCGCTTGCGTGGCAGCTTGTAAAAATGCTTCTGCGATGCTTTTCGTATCGGCTAAAATCTCCCAGCTGGCATTGTTGCCGCAAGGACAGGCCGAACGCAGCATTCGCGCTGAGAAAATGGTCGCTCAAATGGACGCAGAAGGTTTCGGAGCCTGCACCAACACCGGTGCCTGCTCGGCAGAATGCCCGAAGGAAATCAGCCTCGAAAATATCGCGCGCATGAACCGCGAGTACATCGGCGCGAAGTTCTCTTCGTCGGCGGTTTAAAATATAGCTAATGCAATGTGCAGGGCAGTCGGGCAACCGGTTGCCCTGTTTTTGTTTTTGAGGGGTATGGCTTGAATCTGTTAGTGTTTCAAAATGTTTATATTGACTTAACTTAATGAGTGTAAATGGAAACAATTGCATTAAAATATAAGCCGCTGCGCATAGACGACAACTTTTATGATTTCTGCGCGCAAAATGACCAGCTTAAAATGGAGAGGATAGCGAGGGGATAATTTACTTTGTACCTGGTTCCGGAGGTATCACGGGAATGTTGAATGCGACCATCAACTACTGGTTGATGCATTGGCACCTTGCAGGTAACATTGGCCATGTTTTTGATTCATCGACAGCCTTTCGTCTTCCGAATACCTC
>CAMLNK010000563.1 GCA_946481035.1 uncultured Dyadobacter sp.
CAAATCGGCCGAGCTGTACCGGCAGATCACCTACGGCTCGCTCTTTTCGGACCCTGCTGCGAGATTGAACCTTGCTCACTCTTTATATAAAGCGGGCGACTACAAACAGGCATTGAAACATTACCGGCTACTTAGCGACATTGATAACAACAGCATTGCATCGGTAGCCAATGCGCAGATCGCATTGATATTGGTCAACAAAAAGGATACGGCCAGCGCATTGACGAACCTGAGGACCGCATTGCGCCTCGAACCAGGCAATGCACTCGCGAGAACCAACTATATTATCCTGAAAAAGAGCTTTTCGGGCGTGGATCAGCCCTCGGACCTGACTACCCGGAAACGGCGGTCGAACCAGCAGCAGACGGCCCAGAGCCAGCCAGCCACGCCGCCGGAGCCACCGCAGGAGTCGAGGGAAGCGACACAGGACCTCAAAAAGGAGGAATTGCTCAAAAGCCTCAAAGCGATGAATATGTCGGAAGAGCAGGCGCACGCTATTCTCGATGCCATGAAATCGAACGAATCCCAATATATTTACCAGCTCCGGCGCAAACAGTACAATACAAAACCCGGACAAAAGAGCGAAATCGAGTGGTAATTTTACCCATAATCTAATGAACAGCATACCCGCAACCAACTTCCAGTTCCCCGGCCAGACAGGCTTTTACAAAGGGAAAGTCCGTGACGTTTATTCGTTTGAAAAACGTCTGGTAATGATCGCTACCGACCGCATTTCGGCATTTGACGTGATCCTGCCGCGTGCTATCCCTTACAAAGGCCAGGTTTTGAACCAGATCGCCGCCCACTTTCTGAACGCCACTTCCGATATCGTGCCCAACTGGCTCGAAGAAGTGCCCGATCCGAATGTGAGCATGGGTATCAAATGCCAGGCTTACCCGGTGGAAATGGTGGTGAGGGGCTACCTCGCGGGCCATGCGTGGCGTGAGTACAAATCCGGCAAACGCGAAGTATGCGGCGTGGCATTGCCCGAGGGTTTGAAAGAAAACGACAAACTCCCCCAGCCTATCATTACGCCAACCACCAAGGCGCATGAAGGCCACGATGAGGACATTTCACGCGAGCAGATCCTCGCGCAGGGGCTCGTGAGCGAGGATGAGTACGAGCACCTGGAACGCTACACGCTCGCATTGTTCGCGAAAGGGACAGAAATGGCTGCCGATCAGGGATTGATTTTGGTAGACACCAAATATGAATTCGGACAATTGGATGGCACGATTTATTTGATCGACGAAATCCACACGCCCGATTCCTCACGGTACTTCTATAAAGACACTTATGAGGAAAATCAGCGCGCCGGAATATCCCAAAAGCAGCTTAGCAAGGAATTTGTAAGAGAATGGCTGATCGAGAACGGCTTCCAGGGCAAAGACGGCCAGACCGTACCCGAAATGACCGACGAAAAAGTGGCTTCAATTTCGGAACGCTACATCGAGCTCTTCGAGAAAGTAACGGGTATGAAATTCCAGAAAAATAACCTGGACCACCCGCTGGAAAGAATCGAGAAGGCTATTCTGCGTGCGATTGCCTGAGGCCTGCTACTCACCTAGCCAAATATTTGTTTGACAAAACGACAACCGAAATGGATTTTAAACTGGAAAAGAAAGAACAATACGTCTATATCGAAACGGATGCACCCGCTTTCGCCGGCGATGTGCCCGCTGTTTTTGAAGATACGGCGCGTGGGCTCTTCCGCGAAGGTTACCACAGTCTGATCGTGAACATGCAAACCGTAAAATCACTGGACGCGACCGGGATCACTACATTAAAGAAGGTAAACCGCCTCTGCGCGAACGACCTCGGCCTGCTCGTGATCGTGACGCGCGACGACGATTTCATGGATATTTTGGAGGACCTGCGCATTCCCGATCTCACCGTTTTGCCTACGAAAGAAGAAGCGATCGACGCCGTTTTCATGCACAGCCTTGAAAACGAGTTCGGTGCGGGCGATGATGATTATGACGACGAAGATTACGAAGGTGTGAGCGAATCGAAAGAGCCTTAATATTTGAATAATATAATTTTCAGTTACTTAGGGAACGTCCCGTCGAACTTCGGCGGGACGTTTTTTTGATGTCGTTCCCACACTTTTTATATTTTCCTTAGGCACTTTTTGTAATCCTCCAAGGAACAAAAACGGCCCTTCCTGCTTTCCAAAATGGTAACCAATACGGGCATTCGTTACAGCTTTATCAATATTCTGATAATAATTGTAATTAATCGGCCAAATGCATATTGGTGATATAAAATTTTGCCATTCCCATAATAAGCCAAATATTTTTTATGGGTATATTGCGTGGCTTTACCCAAAACATCACACACTGGCGTTTTCGCTTTCCTTTTAAAGTGCTTATTTAAACAGATTCTAATTACGAATTTGTTAATTACCTACAATTCGATAAATGTCGCAAATGTCTGAACAAATGGTAGAAAATCAGGGACTGTACCGCCCGGAATTTGAGCATGATGCATGTGGAATCGGTTTCCGGGCTAACATCAAGGGTCGTAAGTCGCACCAGATCGTGGCTGATGCCATTCATATGCTCGAAAGGATGGAGCATAGGGGTGCAACTGGTTTTGACCCTAACACCGGTGACGGTGCTGGTATTTTAATTCAGATCCCTCACGAGTTCTTTGTAGAAGAATCTACCAAGTTGGGCTTCCACTTGCCGCCGGCAGGTGAGTATGGTGTGGGGATGATCTTTTTCCCGGGCAACGAACTTGCCAGGGAAGAAAGCAGGGATATCCTGAACCGAAAGATCAAGATGCTGGGCCTTCATTTGCTCGGCTACCGCAAGGTTCCTACCCTGAACAACACCCTGGGTGAAGGTTCTCTCTCCGTTGAACCCAACGTAGAGCAGGTTTTCATCAAGCGTCCGGACGACATTACGGACGACATGGCGTTTGAACGCAAGCTGTTCATCCTCCGCCAGGTATCTGCACGATTGATTAAAGACACGGTTAAAGGCGCGAAAAACTTCTATTTCTCGTCGCTTTCATGCCGCACGATCTCATACAAGGGACAGCTCACCACTGCCCAACTGAAATATTACTTCCCGGATCTCGAAAACGAGTCGGTAGTATCTGCATTGGCAGTAGTACACTCGCGTTTCTCGACCAACACCTTCCCTTCATGGGAGCTGGCCCAGCCATTCCGCTACATCGCGCACAATGGTGAGATCAACACCGTGAAAGGTAACGTGAACTGGATCCGCGCCGGGGAAAAATCCTTCGAGTCCAAATTCTTCACCAAAGAAGAAATGGATATGCTCCTGCCGATTTGCGACAGGAACCAGTCCGACTCCGCCAACCTCGACAATGCGATCGAACTGCTGCACCTTTCGGGCCGCTCATTACCGCACGTCATGATGATGCTGATCCCCGAAGCTTGGGACGGCAACGAGCAAATGGATCCTGAACGTAAGGCATTCTACGAATACCACGCGGCTATTATGGAGCCATGGGACGGTCCTGCGTCGATCTCATTCACCGACGGTAAAATGGTAGGCGCTACACTCGACCGCAACGGTCTGCGCCCATCGCGTTACTGGGTACTCGATGACGATACCATCATCATGGGCTCGGAAGCGGGTGTGTTGGAAGTAGATCAGTCGAGAGTTGTTACCAAGGGCCGCCTGCAACCCGGACGTATGTTCGTGGTGGATATGGAGCAGGGCCGCATTGTTCCTGACGAAGAAATCAAGAACCAGATCTGTACCGCGCAGCCTTACCAGCAATGGCTGGACGAGAACAAGCTGCACGTGGACGCGCTCGATCACCCGATCCGCACCTACCGCGCATATGACGAGAATGCATTGCTGAAACGTCAGGTAGCATTCGGTTATACTTCGGAAGACCTGCGCATGATCCTCGGACCAATGGGGCAGACAGGCTTGGAAGCGATCGGCTCAATGGGTACTGATAGCCCGCTGGCCGTTCTTTCGGATCAGTCGCAGCATTTGTCTACCTATTTCAAACAGCTGTTCGCACAGGTTACCAACCCGCCGATCGACTCGATCCGCGAGCGTGCGATCATGTCCCTGATCTCTTTCGTAGGCAGCACCGAGAACATTCTCACAGAAAGCCCGAAACATTGCCGCCAGATCGCATTGCCGCACCCGATCCTTTCGGTGCAGGAATTCGACAAGCTGCG
>CAMLNK010000564.1 GCA_946481035.1 uncultured Dyadobacter sp.
GGCTGCCGTAGCGGCCGTTGGGATAGCCTTCCGCTTTGAGACTTTTGAATACCGAAGGGAAAATACCTTTTTCCAATAGCTGAACGGAAAGCTGCTGAGCCAGGCCGCCGGTACTGATATGCTCTTCGGCAACGAGGATTGCAGGTGCTTTTTTAACCAGTGTGATCAGTTCGTCCGTCAGTTGCAGCGGGAAATGCAGGGCCGTGACTACATTCACTTTTTCAGCCAGTTCAGCTGCAAGCCCTAATGCAGAGAGTACATTATTAGCCACCGGTCCCAATGCAAAAACGGTGATCTCCGCGTGGTCCGGCTGATGTATTACTTTGAATGAACCTGACAGATAGCTGTTTGCAGGAGTTGTTTTCCCGGCTCCCAGGCGCAGGTATGCGGGGCGCGCGTCGGCAGCGATTTGCCGTACAACCGGCACAACTTCATCCGCAAATGCAGGTACCCACACCTGGGCATTCTGCTGGCCGCTCAGGCATGCCAGGTCTTCGATGGTATGGTGGCTGCTGCCCATGATACCATATCCGTACCCGCCGCCGTTACCCACCAGGAATACCGGCAAGTTGTTGAAACATACGTCGTTACGGAACTGTTCGAGGCAGCGGTACACGATAAACGGCGCAATGCTGTAACAGAACACTTTGTAACCTTTGTGGGCAAAGCCGGCAGCTACGCCCACCATATTCTGTTCTGCAACACCCGCATTGATGAACCGCTTGCCCATTTTGGCCTGCAAGTTTTCCAATGCATTATATCCCAAATCGCCGGTGATGAAAATGACGGAGTCGTCTTCTGCCGCAAGCTCTTCTATGGCTGTTGAAAATTCTTTTCTCATCGTTAAGTGGGCGCTACGCCGGTTGATTTCTTAACTTAAATGGATCGGCCACTAAACGGCTGATACCATGCAATTTATTACTTTCTCAATTGTTTTACCAGCGCCCGGATCTCGTCAGCGGTTTTATAGGCCTTCGGACCGCGGCGTATTCTGGTGCGGATATACTTGGGCCGCTTTTTAGTCTCTTCGAATATCTTGGTAATGTATTCTCCCAAAAACGAAATGCCCAGAATTGTGAGCCCGCCGAAGAACACGATCAGGATTATTACGGTACTGAGGCCTCTTGGCGTATCCGGGAAGAAAAAGAATTTGGCCAGTATTTGCCAGATAATTCCCAGAATGGACAGGGCCGTGAGGCCGAATCCCGCATAGCTCATCAGTTCCAAAGGTGCGAAACTGAACGAGAAAATGGCTTTTTTCGCCCACCAGATGTTCTTCGTCCAGTTGTTGGTCGACACGCCGAACATTCTCTCGGGGCGCACATAAGGTACCCCGGTTTGTTTGAAACCTACCCACGCACGCAAGCCGCGCAGGAATTGCTCGGTTTCGGGCAAGTCTACAAGCTCCTTCACCACTTTGCGGTCGATCATCGAGAAATCGCCGGCATCGCGGGGGATTGGGATGTAGCTCAGTCCCTGGAATACCTTATAGAATGTCTTATAGAAGAAATGGATATGCGGTTTCATCTCGCGCTGCACGCGCACGCCGTACACGACATCGTAGCCATCCATCCATTTTTCATAGAATGCCGGGATAATCTCAGGTGGGTCCTGCAAATCTCCGTCCATGAGCACAACACAATCGCCCGTAGCGATTTCCATCCCGCTGAGGAATGCCGATTGCGAACCGAAGTTACGCGAGTGGCTGATGCCGACCACATTAGGATCTTTGTCGCAAATCGCATTGATGACTTCTTCCTGATTGTCGGGCGAACTGTCGTTCACGAAGATGATCTCGTAACGTACTTTCAGTTCATTGAAAGTCTTCACAAGCCGCTCGTACATGAATGGAATCGCCTGCGCGTCCTTATAGCACGCTATAATAGCGGTGATAACCGGGTTCAGTTTTGGATTTTCAAAAGCCGGGATCAGCCGCGACTCGTATTGCACGGCGTCCTGCCATTGGCTGTAACGCGTCAGGCCATCTTCGAGTGAAGTCCGTGCTTTCCAGCCGAAATCGGTTTCAAATGCGGTAGGGTCGCCAAACCATTCGGCCAGGTCCCATTTACGGTTCGACATGCTGCCCCATTCCGGCTCTTTCGCAATGGAAAATGCCTTGCGGGTCACTTCCACAAGGTCGCCCATCGTGGTTTTGCGGCCGGTGGCAATGTTATAGGAGCGTCCCGATTTCTCGTCGTCGATTTTCAATGCGGCATCCAGGAACGCCTCTACGCAGTCTTCTACAAACACAAAATCGCGGCTGATATCAGGTGATACCAGCGACGGAAGGCTTTTCTTACGTGCATTCTCGATCAGACGCGGGATCAGCCGGTCGGGCTCTTCCCAATATCCGTAGATCGAGTAGAGGCGCAGGTTGAGCGTTTTCAGACCTGCTACTTTGGCATAATATTCCAGCAGATAAGCCGCCGAAACCTTGGAAACCGCATAATGGCTGTTCGGCTCAACGCGGTCGGTTTCTTTGGGTGAAGTACAGTTGAAACCATATTCGGAACTGCTTCCGGCGTGGATGTAAACCATATCCTTCGTGCAGTTTTGCAGGATATTCACCGTCCCGAGCACATTTGTCTCGTAGGTCAGGTTCACATTGTTCTGCTTGCTGTATGCACCGTATGCGGCAAGGTTGAAAATCGTTTGCGGTTTGTACTTTTCAAATACCTCCTTAATGGAATTGTCGGAAAGAATGTCGCAGTGAATGATGTTTTCAAACGGCACATTCAACAGTTTCAGGCGCCACGCCTTGGTAGCATCGTGCGTTACCGCGTAGCAGTCCTTCCGTATTTTGAATATATCATTGAAGAGATTGGCGCCGATGAAGCCGCTGGCACCGAAAACAAAAACTGGCCCTTTTAATTTCTCTATTTTATCGCGGTAAACCGGTAAATGATCAAGCATTCGTCAATTCATTAAGATAACGTTCTTTTACTTCCAGTGTAGCTTGCTCATACTGGTCTCTATTCATGGGCAGGTAATGCCATTCCAATTTGTTCTCCATGTAGGAAACCCCTTTGCCTTTCACAGTATTGGCGATAATTGCTTTGGGCAGCCCGTTTTTGTGCTCCTTCAACTCGCTGATCGCCGCGGCAATGGCGGTAATATCGTGGCCGTCTACCTCCACGGTTTCGAAGCCGATCGCCTTCCATTTTTCAACGGAAGCAGTTTCGCCAAGCACCTTGTCGGTAAACCCGAAACCTTGCAAACCATTCTTGTCGATGAGCATAATCAGGTTGTCGAGCTGGTTCTGAATGGCATAATGCGCCGCTTCCCAGGTGGTACCTTCATTGGTTTCCCCATCAGACAGCAGCGTGAACGAATACGTTGCATCGTCGGCTACCTTTGCCGCGTGGGCAATGCCGGTGGCAATGGGTAATCCGTGTCCCAGCGAGCCGGTAGCGAAAGGAATGCCTTTGTACTGACGAGGTGCCGGGTGAGCAGGTAAGGTGGTACCGTCGAGGTAGAAGGTCGCCAGTTCTTCGTCCGTAATTTCCCCCAGCGTATTCAGGCATGCATAAAGCGCAGCCGCAGCGTGGCCTTTGGAAAGAATAAAAGTATCGTCGACCGATTTTTGGAGAAAAAGGACGGCGATCATCAGGTCAATGCAGCTGAGGGAGCAACCAATGTGGCCGGCGTTGGCCTGGTGATAGAGCCCCAGTATTTTCAGGCGAAGTTCGCCGCTCAACTGTTTCGGGTCTTTTAATATCTCTTCTGCTGTCATGCCTGATGTTGTATGTCGATGTAAGGAATTGCCTGCAAAATAACGGCCAGATCTCCGGTTTTAAGTCCGCAATATACGAAATGTTATTGGACGGCTCAGCCAAAACAACCTTGCCGGTTACTCAAAACCGTAACGCTTGCCGGTCAGTTTCATGATTTCCAGCGGCTCGGTTTGCCCTTGTTTTTTGATCCAGATCCGCTCTGTCTGAGTAGTATCCATGGCCTGTACGTATTGCGCATCCTTAGGGAAATAGAGGTTGGTAATCTGCGCGTCGTGGATCGAGTAGGGTATGAAAGTCCGGTCCATTTCGGAAGTGATCTCGTACCGGGGCGCCGGGTAATAGATAGTGTCGCCGGGCTGGTAAGTAGCCTGGATCTTCTTCGCCGCTTCGAAATAGGGGTTCGGCACGCGTGGTACGGCGAAATACCCGTATTTCGG
>CAMLNK010000565.1 GCA_946481035.1 uncultured Dyadobacter sp.
TGGCCGAGTAGGCCATGATCCGCACGTGCGTCAGGCCAGCGCCGTCGAGTCGCTCACACTTCCCGAAGAGCTGAAAAACGAGCTGTTCGACCGGTTTCCGCGGACGGCGTTTTTTATGGTGAATAGTTAAAAAGTCTATTCTACAACGCGTTACCTTTTTGAGATTCTGACGTCTAAATGGTGTTCCGTCTCGCGGAACATCGTATTTTAGTAAACAGAATATCCATGAGGGTTTTCGTAAAGCGCACACTGCAAAACTTTTGGGAAAGGCATCCTGAATCAGAAGAGTATCTCAGGAAATGGTATGAGGTGGCGGTAAGAGCTCAATGGCAGTCACCCGCTGATGTCAAGGACGTTTTTTGCCACGCGAGCATTTTAAAGAATAGTCGCATTGTATTTAACATCAGGGGCAATAGTTACCGTCTGATTGCCCGCTTCGAGTTTGAGAAGCAATTTATATTTATCCGATTTATCGGAACGCATCAGGAATACGACAAAATTGACGCTAACTTGATTTAGTCATGCTGAAACCAATAGAGACAGAAGAAGAATTCGATCAAGCGCTGAAAAGATTCAACGAGGTTTTTGACGCTCCCGCTGGCACGCCGGAAGGTGAAGAGGCGGATATGCTTGCTGACCTTATTGAAGCATACGACAATAAGCATTACCCGATAGAAGTACCCGAGCTGGCAGAGGCAGTTAAGGTTGGGGTGGAAAAGGGCTAATGCAAGGGAGCGCGCTTCATGTCGAATAAGAATTCCCTACCTTTGCGGCATGAATTTCAAAGAGCAATTGACACCATACCCGGTTCTGGAAAAAGTTGTATCGGCTGCGAAGGAGCTGGGGGTAGAGGCCTATATAATCGGTGGGTTCGTGAGGGACCTGATACTCAAAAGGAATAGCAAGGATATCGACATTGTTTCCATCGGCAGCGGTATCGAGCTGGCCGAAATGGTGGCCGGAAGGCTTGGGCCGGATGTGCATGTGAGTGTTTTCAAAAATTTTGGTACTGCACAAATCCGCCAGGGCGATCTCGAAATAGAATTTGTAGGCGCCCGGAAAGAATCCTATCGCTCCGAATCCCGCAAGCCGGCTGTGGAAGACGGTACGCTCGCCGACGACCAGAACCGCCGCGATTTCACGATTAATGCAATGGGTATCAGCCTCAATGCAGGTACTTTTGGGGAGTTGGTCGACCCGTTTGAAGGGATGAGCGACCTCCGCAAAAAGATTATCCGCACTCCGCTCGACCCCGAAATCACGTTTTCGGACGATCCTCTGCGCATGATGCGCGCAATCCGCTTTGCGAGCCAGCTCAATTTCGATATCGAACCCGATACGTTCGACGCGATCGTGAAGATGAAGGACCGCATCGGCATTGTGTCGATGGAGCGGGTTTCCGACGAGTTGAATAAGATCATTCTTTCCAAAACCCCTTCCTACGGTTTCAAACTGCTCTATCATGCGGGATTGTTAGCCATTATTTTCCCTGAATTGGTGGAATTGCAGGGTGTGGAGCACATTGAAGGCAAGGGGCATAAGGATAACTTTTACCACACATTGCAGGTGCTGGACAATGTCTGCCAGGTGTCGGACGACCTTTGGCTGCGCTGGGCGGCCATCCTGCATGATATTGCGAAACCAGCTACCAAGAAGTTCGATAAACGCAACGGCTGGTCGTTCCACAACCACGAGGAGGTTGGAGCGCGGATGGTACCAGTGATTTTCCGCCGCATGAAACTGCCGCTGAATGAGAAAATGCGTTTTGTGAAAAAGCTGGTAAGGCTGCATTTGCGCCCTATTGTGCTTTCCAAAGACGAAATCACCGATTCGGCGATGCGGCGTTTGCTCGTTGAAGCGGGCGAAGACATTGAGGCGCTGATGAACCTGTGCCGGGCGGATATTACTTCCAAAAACCCGGAGAAGGTAAGGCGCTTCATCAGCAATTTCGATCTGGTAGAACAAAAGCTCAAAGACCTCGAAGAACGCGACAAGCTTCGCAATTTTCAGCCGGTCATTACCGGCGAAATGATTATGGAAGCGTTCGGGTTGAAACCTGCGAAGGAGGTTGGTATAATCAAAGAAGCGGTGCGCGAAGCGATCCTGGAAGGCGTTGTCCCGAATGAATACGAACCAGCTTTTGCATTCATGATCGCCGAGGGAGAAAAAATGGGCCTCATCCGTGTGTAAGGCACATTTTTTATAGCAACCTCGTCGATGCCAGCGCATATTTGATATTTTTGCGAACTTTTTAATCTCCTCATAGACACTTTTCATGGAAAACGCTCAGTTCAAACGTTTTTTCGGCTCATTGCTCACGATTTTAGGCATTGCAGTATTGCTCTTCGCATGCGTCGCGTTTTTATCAGACAAACCTGTATTGGGCCTTACGGTTTCCAAATGGGAATCGATCGTGCCGTTTCTGGTCGGTACCGTATTTCTTTTGACCGGCGTAAACCTGGTTAAAGGCTAGGTGCCCCCGGCTAGGCGCCGCCGGCCAGGTGCCTCCGGCTAGGCGCCCCTGACGAGCGCCGCGCCTACCATGCATTCCAGGCATTGCTTTGGAGTGCAATAGTTATTGAACCACTCGATCAATGCCTGAGAATCGGCGGCGGTTTTTACGCGCATACCCAGCGATGCCCACTCGCGCGTAATGCGGTTGTCTTCGGCGGGAATTTCCGAAAGCCAGTAAATGGCCTTATCGAGCAGGTCGGGCTGCTGCCTTTGTTTTGAATAGGCCACAAGCAATGGTACGGCGGCGTTGACGATCAACAAATGGGCGGCATCGGTACCCAACACCGGCACCTGCGCCTTTGCTTTCTTTCCAAAAAGGTAATGCTCCCGCCAATAGGCCGATTGTTCGATCCGGAACAGCCCGCGCACTTCATCGAAATGATCCGAAACGATAAACCGGTTGAGAAAACCACCCGTATTGCATAGCAGCCGTGCAAACTGCGCCAGCCTGACCGTCGGGAAACCTGCGGGGCGCAACCGGGCATATTTCCATTCGTGCGGTTGAATCAGGCCGTCATCCAGTCGGTATTTTGCGCTCAGAAAGCGGAATTCCTGTTGAAGTTGGCGTACATATATATCTTCCGAATCCGGCGGAATAAGTCCCGAACAACCAAACAGCAATGCTTCCACCTGGATAGGACGTTCGGTGTGTTTGCGGATGATTTTCCAGGGTATAATGCCTGTAAGGCGCTGGAATGGCGCATCATTAAGCTTAAATCCGAAATGCCTGCCGAGCCACTGGTAGGCGGTCTGCTCCCAATCCTGCTGGTTCATTTCCAGTAAATGCTGAATTTCGGATGCCTTGCGTTCAAGCCTTTCGAGCAAAACCCGGTCCAGCATGGCATATTTGCGGATCTGGTCCACATCACCAAACTGACGGTTGCACGGGACCGTATCTTTTTCGTCGAGCAGGCACCGATACCTTTCGATCACGGATGCTTTCACCAGTCCGTTTAGCGACAATGTCGGGACGGCCGTTCCGTCACGGCGCATTGCCGGGTGATCATTTTCCCAAACCACGTGGAGAATTACGCCATCATAAGCGCCGTTTTGCTGGTGTTCGTGCAGGCGCCAGTCGGATGCCTTTACATGGATTTCGATGCTTCCTACCCAGAGCACGCCGTCGATGGAAATGCGGGCTTCGGAGAAATCAGGGCCGGCATCGGCATTCCGGTACCCGGGGCGAAGAATAGAAAGCGGCAAATGCGCGTCGGTAGTCAGCTCCTTCTTTTCGAAATACTGGAACCGCCAGATAAAACTCAGCAGATCTTCATTCATTATACAGCGTATTTAAAATTTTGATGATTAAGGCCTCTTTTCTTTGCCTAAACCTGATTAGTTTCTGTTCTTTGTACGCTGTTTTCGTTACTTGGTTTCTATTTGTAGTAGTAAAAAAGTTTTATGCTCCGCCGTCTGCAATTTATTGCGCTCAAAGTTTTCCTTGCTTTTATCGTGCTTTCTATCGTTTGGGTGATTATTCTGAGGTTTTTGCCCGTTTGGGTAACGCCTTACATGATCTCCCGGAAAATTGATGCATTCAGGGCAGATGAGGATACCGAGATTTACCACGACTGGGAGCCTTATGAAAATATCTCCAAAGAAGCGGCCCTGGCGGTTGTTGCCTCCGAAGACCAGAACTTTCCCAATCACT
>CAMLNK010000566.1 GCA_946481035.1 uncultured Dyadobacter sp.
TAGGCAGTAAGCAATAGGCAGTAAGCAATAGGCTATAAGCAATAGGCTTTAAGCTATAAGCCATAGGCTATAAGCTGTGCATTCGATCCGCATAGAACTTACAACTTACAGCTTACAGCTTATAGCTTAAAGCATTTATCCCCTGTGATTATCCAGGCTCTCATAAAGCCCTCCAAACGCCTCCTCCTTTACTCCGTCGGATTTCAGGAATTCATGCGGGAAGCCTAATTCTATTTTACTTACCTCGTGCAGTTTTTGCAGGGCTTCTTCCGGGAGGCGGAAATCGAGGCAGCCGAGGGAATCTATCAGCTGGGTTTCTTTCGATGCGCCAATGATCGGGATCATTACCTGATCGCGGTGGCGCGTCCAGTTGATTGCCACCTGTGCCGGGGTTACGCCGAGTTCTGCGGCTACGTCCACAACGGTTTGCGCGATCAGGCTGCTGTGGTCGCTTCTGCGGGTGCTGTGGTCAGGAACGCGGCCGGTTTCACCCCGCAGGTATTTGCCGGTCAGTGCACCGCCACCGATCGCGCCCCAAGGCGTTACAGCCAGGTCGAGCGCTTTTGCCATGGGCAGCAGGTCCCGCTCAGGCGTGCGTTGCAGGAGCGAGTACTCGAACTGAATTGCCGCAAACGCGTTCCATCCGCGGAAATCGGCAATGGTATTGGCTTGTGAAACAATCCACGCCGGCGTGTCCGAAATGCCGATGTAATGCACGAGTCCGCGTGTTACAAGGTCGTCGAGTCCCCGCATTACTTCCTCGGTAGGGGTGGTATTGTCCCACATATGTACCCACAGCAGGTCGATGTACTCGGTATTGAGGCGTTTGAGGCTCGATGTTACCGAACGCATCATGTTTTTGCGGTGGTTACCGGCAAAATTCAAGTCGTCGTTGCGGTCTTTGAGGGTGAATTTGGTGGCCAATACCCAATGGTCGCGGTCGCTTTCGATGAACTCGCCCACATATTTCTCCGAGGTGCCCTCGGTATACCGGTTCGCGGTGTCGATGAAGTTGCCGCCTGCGTTGGCGAAGGCCTCGAAGATCTTGAAGCTCTCATGTTTGTCTGCGCCCCAGCCCCAATCTTTTCCGAACGTCATGGCTCCAAGGCAAACTTCCGATACCCGTAAGCCCGAGCGGCCTAATAATTGATAACGCATAGTGATTTAATGATAATTTTAAATGAAGATATAGCTTCGGAAACTTCTCTGGCAACGTTGTTTTTTGTACCGCAAAGTTATATCCTTACCCGCCAAATGTATTTATATTGTACCAAATTTTGAATCTTTTACACCACACTCAATGATCGACGTTGCCTATCCCTACTTTGATACCAATCTCAGCTGGCTTTCGAACAATTACAGGTTGCTGCTGGAAGCAAACGACGAAACGGTACCGGTAAGGGAACGGTTGCGATTCTTGGGTATCTATGCCTATCAGACCAAGGAGTTCTACCGGGTACGGGTTCCGAACCTGCTCGCGATGGGAGAGGTTAGCAACGACATTCGATCCAAACTGAATATTTTTCCCGAATCGCTGCTCGAACATGTTTACGAAACGGTTGAGAATCAACTCCGTGAATTCAATGACATTCTGATATCGGGTATTTTGCCCGCATTGCTTGAACAGGGCGTGCATTTGTATTACCGTGAAGCTTTCGTGCCGGAACATGCCGCATTTGTGCGGCGCTTTTTTCTGGATAAACTGTTCCGCTACCTGCAACCGGTATTTCTGGACAGCCGCCGCACATTGAAAACGCCCGCTTTCGAGTCTAAGCAATTGTATCTGATCGTGCGGATGCAGCATAAGGAGGATGCCGAGGAGGATTGGTATGCGACAGTCAACGTGCCTAAGGAGCCTTACGGCCGCTTTCTGGAACTCCCCGAATGGGAAGGCAAGCGTCATGTCGCTTTTTTGGAGGACGTGATCCGCGAAAACCTGCCCGTGCTTTTTCCCGGTTACAATATCCTGGAAAGTTATGCATTGCGGGTCGAAAGGGAAACGGAGCTCTCAATCGAGGATGAATATCCGATGCAGGTAGCACAACGCATTTTAAAGCAGCTCGAAAAGGGGAATTTCGTGCAGCCTTCGCAGTATTTCTATGAGTCCGGAATGCCGCTTTATGTGCGCGAATACCTGGTGGGAAAGGTAGCGATCCCGATGAACGACTTCCACGAACGCGGCGATTACCTGTTTATGCAGGACCTGGCCAAATTCCCCGTGGTGTCCCGGCGGCTCGATTATCCTTATCAGCGCCCCGTCCAGAACCCTGAGTTCGATGAGACGAGATCGGTATTCGAAGCCATTCAGCAGGGTGACCAGATGCTACATTTGCCTTACCAGTCTTATGAGCCCATTGTACGATTTTTCAATGAGGCAGCCGTGGACCCGCACGTGCGCGAGATCCATGTTTCTCTCTACAAAATCAGTCCTAACTCTTTTATACTAAATTCATTAATTAGTGCTTCCAAAAACGGGAAGCGTGTCACGACCTACGTGGAGCTGAATACTAAACTGGATATTCAGGAAAACCTGCAATGGTCGAAAAAGATGCGCGATGCCGGGGTGAAGATCCTGCTGAGCGTTCCGGGACTGAAAGTGCATGCGAAAATGGCGTTGGTGAAGCGCAAGGTGCAAAAAGGGTGGGAGCGGTACGCATTCCTGGGGACCGGCGGTTTTTACAGGCTTACCAGCCGCGAGATCGTTGATCACGCGCTGCTCACCTCACATCGTGAACTGACTAATGAGCTGGAATTGCTTTTCGGCTATTTGTCTACCCAGGACGAGCCAAAAAAATACAAGTATTTGCCTTTCAATACCTTACAGGTCACTCAGTTTAATCTTCAAAAACGACTGCTCGATTTGATGGACCGTGAGATTGCTAACTGCAATGCGGGGCTCAAATCATTTATTACCATCAAAATCAACCAGTTGCAGGACCATATCCTGATCGATAAGCTCTATCAGGCGGGCCAGGCGGGTGTGCCGGTAAATGTGATCGTGAGTGAAAGCTGCGGACTGATATCAGGGCTCCCCTCAATCAGTGATAATATAGTGGTAAGCAGGCACGTCGACCGGTACATCGAAAACACGCGGATATTCCATTTTGGCAACCGCGGGAACGATGAAATATACCTTACATCCTGTGACTGGACGCACCGGAATCTACACCGGCGGATTGACATATGTTTCCCTGTGCTGGACGAAACGCTGAAAAACCAGATGCGGACAGTGCTTCGGAACTATGTGAATGATAACCAGAAATCGGTTCGGCTGGACCTGTATCAGAACAACTTGCGCATTGCCGACGACGCCCGCGGAAAGGTACGCGCGCAGGAGTCGAATTACAGGCTGGTGGAGAAAATTGAGCGAAACGGGCTCTCACGGCGTTCAGAAATATAAGCTTTCCTATGGCTTAAAAAAATTTTACCAGCATTAAATTTTCGAATCGCCTGTCAGATTTAATGGACGGCGTTTGTAGAAAAGGTAAAGAAATTTTGACGGGCTTTTTTCGTTGTCGCCGCTTGCCTGGTCTTGAAGTGTAAGGGGTATATGCTTATATTTGAAACACATCATTCTGAATCAATCCTAAAATACATTTTTAAGCATGGGAATAGTAGAGCGAAGAGAGCGGCTTAGAATACAGGTACGCTCAGACATCGTTAAGACAGCCAAGGACATAGCCCGCGAGGACGGTTGGACGGCTGTTTCGATTCGCAAGATTGCTGATGTGATTGAGTACAGCCCGCCTATTCTCTATGAATATTTTGAAAGCAAGGACAAACTCCTGGAAGCCATCCGTCTGGAAGGTTTTGACTATTTGCAGACGGAGTTTGTGAAGATAAAAGGGCATTTCAGCAACCCACAGAAGCAGCTTGTAGAGGTCGCACAGACGATCTGGCATTTTGCTGTCGAAAACCCGGAGGTTTTTCAGGTTATGTTCAATCTCGAAGGCGCTTACTGCGATTCGAAGAAAGCCTATTCGCAGGCCATGAGCATTAAGGATAACCCCGTTTGGGAAATGATCGCAGGCCTTCGCCCGAAATCGGGTGAAATGGTTACCAAAACTTATTATGAATGGTGGTGCCTTACCTTCGGGTTTATCAGCATTACCATGACCACCCAGCCACGTTACGCATTTCCGCAGGCTGAGCCTGTGTATATGGA